>JALVJB010000137.1 GCA_027034115.1 Acidilobaceae archaeon
ACAGGTTCGACGTAGCCCTTCTCCCCCCGACCTTAAATGCGTCAGCAGTCGATTTAAATAAATTATATTTAATTAATAATCACATAGTATTTCACGGCCTCGTCTCTTATAACGGCTATGAAGCGAGAATAGTTAAGATCTATTTCTCGGGTTTAAATACTCAGTATACTATTAGAATTGTTAATGATATTATGAAGTTAGCTAATAGCCTATCTCGAAAAGCTGTCCCTGTAAGCAGCGAGGAGTACTACATACTCGCCGGGAAAAAGACCGAGCTAGTATATTGCAGTCGCATGCTTCGAGCCCAGTCAGGGCAAGTCGATATCCTCTACTCGCCCTCTAAAGTGCCACTCCGAGGAGTAGTTATCCTCGGCACGTATTACGGCTCCAAGATAGCCGCCTACTTCGAAATCCTATCGAGCAATCTGAAGGTCTGTGGAGTAGCTGTGACGGGGCAAGGCACTAAAACCGGTTTACTACTTGTAACCGTGCTAATCGGCCTAGGCTCCGTGCCAGCCTATCTCTACTACCGTCGAAACGGTGCTCGAGGCAATGATACCGAGATGTAGAAAGTACGCTGTGGTAGGCGACAAGGGAGAGATACTGCTGGGCCGAGGAGTGGTAGCTGATGCTTTTGCCAGACGCTTGCTCCGCGTTGTAACGCATGCGCACAAGGATCATACTAGAGGGCTCAAGTCTAGTATAAGATGGAGCCTCTACGTCTTAGCGACCCCCGTAACATTCCGCTTTCTCGAAGTACTGGGGGAAACAGTACCTAGAGATAAGCGTTTAGAACTTAGCTATAATAAGAGGATCACTGTTGACGGGGAATCCATAGAATTCCGCCGGGCACGCCATATAGCTGGTAGCGCTCAGGTAATTGTTGAATCTAGTGGGTGCAGAGTAGGCTATACTGGCGACTTCAAACTCCCCGGCACAGACGTTCTAGAAGATCTTGACGTCCTCGTAGTAGATGCTACATACGGTAGCCCCAGGTACCAGAGAAGGTGGAGTGACTGGGAAGCACTCCAGGCGCTAATAGAGTTAATCGAGGACAGGATAAGATATGGCCCTGTCTGGATATATGGATTTCACGGTAAACTCCAGGAAGTCATGATCGAGCTAAGGAAGAGAGGCGTGAACTACCCCTATCTAGCGGAACCTGTTACAATCAAGCTGGCTAAAATAACCTCCGAGGAGTATGGCGTCAACCTAGGAGACACTAGAAGCTACCTTGGCGGCCCTGTGGATGAAAGCGCGATAGTATTCATACATACTTCAAAGCGTCGCGGCAAAGTGAAGCTTCCAGGGACCCACGTGAGGCTAACTGGCTGGGAGGTAAGAAGCATTGTAAGAATGACTGGTCAGAACACCTTCAACGTTTCCTTTAGTGATCATGCTACTTTCCGCGAGGTAATCGAGTATGTGAGGGATGCAAACCCTAAAATGGTCATTATCGACGCCTACAGGGGGAAGGATGCCTGGTACACGGCGAAGTATATTGAGAGGCTTCTGGGGATACCTGCCACTTACATGCCTAAGGTGAAAAGTGTTGGAAAACCGTGAGGAAGATTGTGAAAGACTGCTATACGAGAGGATCGCTCGTTTACTTTCAACGAGATACCACTACTGGGCTCCAATATTACTATCCTTTAGCATGATAGTAGGCCTCTTATCAATCCTAGCATACGGGAGTATGGTAGATCTGCTGGCCGCGACGGCTGTCTCCCTATCATTTATCGGAGGCTTCCTCGAATTCTATAATCTACTAATATTATATAAATTAAAAATTATGCATACGGAATCGAAGGAGAGTCTTCTAAGAGCTGTGGGTAAAGCGGCATTCCTTGTAGCCCTGTTCTACATCCTAATAGGCATTTACCTCATCGATAAAGAGTATGAAGAGACCTGTGAAATAGTAATGGAAAAACCCATTAACGACACGCCTTGTAGTAGGTACGCGAATAAGCTTTTACATGTCTTAACCCTGGGCATCCTCTCCGCCTCCTTCCACTATTGCGTCAGTAGTATGCTGGCCGCCTGGCTTTCTGACCATGTCATTGTGGATGAACTTCCTATAGGCCTCGGCTCCGAGGCTGATGACCGGGAGCAAGATTCTAGGTGCCTTAATCGACTTATCTATGACCAATCGCCATGTAGCCCCGCATTCCTGACAAACCACTAGCCCGAGCCTCCGAGCCCTGTCGCTGAATACCCCAAGTGATATTGGATTATCATTCCCACAGTAGGGGCATCTTATCTTATCGCGAGATACGAGCCATTTGTAGCTACAGAAGGGGCACACCATATAGTAGCCCTCTCTTTCTAGAACCATGGTTCTACTCTCAGCCCCACAGACGGGACATAGAGGGGTAACTTCCTCAACTATTTCACCGCTTTCCAGTTTTGATTCCGCCAGACACCTGGCTATAGATTGTACTACTAGTAGGGCAACCTTACCCGCGGGCTTCTCGACGTTCCCTGTAAGGAAGGCCTCTAGAGCTTCTCTAGGGCTGCTGTCTATCTCGACGTTCAACTCGTGTGAGGCTCTCCTCATTGCCTCTTCTATCCATCCACTATCTAGTAGAGCCTCGATTAGACTCTGTAAGTCTCTCTTACTCTCACAGATCACCGATTTGTTGCTGATTAAGTCATCGATAAGTTTTAATTCTAATTCTTCTATTTTTATTGTTTTTTCAAGGTCTATTTTACCGCCTTTGAGCAAATGTGTATACTTCCTTAGCGCGTCTTTGAACTCCTCCATTCTCTCTCTTACTTCAATCATTCTCGCTACCCACGTGACGCTTCGACTAGTAGCCGGATAATCCAATTATAACCCTTCCATATATGGTGGGGCATCGCTACGAATCGGATACCTTGGCCTGTGCTACAAGTATAAGCCCGGAATCCCTTTCTGTAAAGATATTTTAATATTTTATTAATATTATAATGTATTAAGCACCTTATTGGAGCTGGACCCCCAACAGCCCTATAACCATAATACTCAAGACTACCAGTAACGTCGTCAACCACTCTCTGCAAATCCCTTGCTAAACTGGCAGGGCCTCCAGGCCATCTCTCCAAGGTAAGCCGTAGTGCTACCGAGGCCGCCGGAATGACGCATCCAGGCCTGGTGCCTAGCAGACCGAACTGGCTCCCACTAGGTATATATTCCGCTTTAAAATATAATTGATTAATAATATCCCTACTACTGACAATTAACACTCCCGCAGGAGGAGGAGCTTCCGGGATTTTATGCAAATCAACGCTCAGGCTAGCTACAATATCGTCTAATACTATTTCTTTCAAGCCGTGTGAATAGCGGTATATCGCTCCATAATAGGCTGAATCTACGTGGACGTGTGCTCCCTTACTTTCAGCTATACTCCTTATACTCTTCAAGTCATCGATACGGCCTAGTTCGGTTGAGCCCAGAGTAGCCACTATTATATCGCTAGAACCTACTGTTTTCTCTAGATCCTCAGGGTCTATTATAGTGTACCTCATACCTAGGAGCTTAGCTCCTTTAAGCACCGAGTAATGAGTATGCTTGAATAAAACTACACGTTTTTTACCAATATTTCTCCAATAATATAATGCTAGAATATTGGATTCAGTTGCCCCTGAAGTGAGCACCGCCGGCATCGACCTACCCACGACTATCCTTGTGAACCTATCGAGTAGATCGTTGAGGATACTGTTCATCGGAGGATAGGAATCTATATCGCCAAGGTTGACGTGAGCCCACCTGGCACATTCATATCTGGCAGGCCAAGGGGGATCGGGGATCATTCCACCAATAACTCTCAATGTATCCCTGTACATGCTAGGATTTAGCAAGTTATAACACCCTTAGGGGGTGCTCGGAAGGAAAAAGATTATGAGAGTGCGGCTACATATAGTGGCCCTATTAACCCTAATATCAGGATCACTGTCGCAGCTAGTACTAATGCTATTGTTATTGAAGGCCTCGGCTTTACCTCGCCTCCAGGCGATACGAGGTCTCTCAATGCTCTAACATAGTATGCTGAGCTTATTGCGCTATTGATTAGTGCGGTTGCGACTAGGATTAGCGAATAGCTTGTAGCCGAGTAGAACAGGTAGAGTTTGCCCCAGAAGCCCAGGAATGGCGGCATTCCTAGCAGGCTTAGTAGTAGTATGGCTGTTGAGGCGGCTGCTATCTTGTTTCCTGAGAGCAGCCCTCTTAGCTTGTCTAGGCTTGATTCTTCGATATTGACAGGGAAGAGTGCTGACTTAGCTACACCGTATGCGGTAGCCTGGATTGCGATGCCAGCTAGGGCTAGCTGGAGTAGAGGGTTGCTCCTCGCAGGGGTAAGATAGGCTATTGCGGTTAGGCCTACTAGTATGTAGCCTACTTGGGCTATGCTACTGTACGCGAGTAGCTTCTGGAAGTCCCTAGTAGTGAGGGCCGCAACGTTACCGTACGTCATTGTTAGTACGGCTAGAGCCGCTAGGATTAGTGCTATCTGCCCTGATACTAGCTGTGACGCCGAGGCTGCGATTATGACTTTAGTTAGGAGGCCGAGGAATGCTATCTTGATGGGGCCGGTTACTACTCCTACCATGTAGCCGTTGCCCTTTGAGTAGACGCTTGGTAGCCACCAGTGGAATGGTACTATGCCTGTCTTGAAGCCGATGGCGGCTAGGAAAGCCATGAGTACGAGTCCGCTGAAGTGGTCCGGCGTCAGGCTTGTGTATGAGAATCCTAGCCTGCCTAGCTCGCTGGATACGACGTAGTCTCCTGCGACCCATATTCCTAGGAATAGGGTTGCTAGTGCGCCTATGAAGATGTACTGGACTGCTGCGGCTCTGGACTCTTTTTCTGTTGGGAGGGCTAGTAAAACGTAGCTGATTACTGAGACGAGTAGCCAGGCTGAGAGTACTACTAGAGCGTCTTGGGCTCCTACAAGGTAGAACGTGCCGAATAGCGCTAGTGGCAGTAGGCTATAGTATGCCGGGCTGCTCTCCCAGTATGCTGGTTCTACGCCTGCTGCGAGTAGAGCTATTGCTGCTGCAAGCGATATTGCTAGTATTAGCATTGCTGTGAACTTGTCTTGCACTACGAGGCCTCCATAGAGTTGTATCGGCGCGTTAGTGTAGACGTAGAGGCCTGTTATAGCGTAGAGTAGTACTGCTAGCCATGTGAGTCCCGGTATGATCTTGCTTGTCCTAGAGGTTAGCATCGCTATAATTGGGGTGACTATGCTTATAGCGAGTATTGTATATACGAGGCTTTCTACCATTATCACTCCTACATCACCCCCATGCTAGATATATGAATAGTAGTAGGGTTGCCGCGAAGTAGATGTACAACATCATGTAGTAGTTCGACCTTCCCCTATGGAGCGCTCTTAGGCCTGCTGCTCCCAGGGCGAATAGGACCGGTATTGCGTAGTGGTAGAAAGCGTCTATACCGAAGTCTACTATGCTTAGGAGATATGCGACTCCAGCGAATCCCGATACGAATATCCAGTAGTAGATAGAGTTGATGTACCATCTGTCGTAAAGGAAGTCGTGCAACACTCTTGCCCACGTCTTCTCTCTTATAAGCCTGGGGAAGTCTACTTTCATTGGCACGTATAACGCCCATACTATGCCTATTGATGCGAGAGCTAGGGTTAGGACTACAGCTACACCTGTTGTCAGTCTAACTACTAGGTGGGCCGGTGTCCCGACGGAGAGTGTTTCACCGATCGCCTCTCCGATTGCCTTACCGGTTCCTGTCCAGTATAATCCTAGGATTAAGCTGACCAGTGCTAGGATCGTGTACGGCCATAGCATTAGCCCAGGCGCCTCGTGCGGTTCATGCCATTTCTCCTTGTCGTAGGGTTCTAGGTGGAAGACCCTCAGTATCATCCTGAAAGTGTACGCCGCTGTCAGTGCCGCCGTTATGACTCCTAGAGAGTAGCCCATTGATAGGTGCGCTTCCTCAGCCGCGTGGAGTACTGATTCCTTTGAGAAGAAGCCGCTTAGCGGGGGTATGCCCATTAGGCTTAGCCCGGCTAGCCATATTGAGACTGCGGTTATCTTCATGTACTTGGCGTATTTACCCATTGGGTCGATAAAGCGGCTGTGAGCTACGTGTATTAGCCATCCTGCTATGAGGAAGAGTGCCGCCTTAAACACTGCGTGACTCATCAGGTGGCTTAGGCCCGCCGCTACACCTGTAGCTAGGCCCTCGTATCCCTCCTCTAGCAGGAGGCCTGCCGCTGCAGTTCCTAGGAACATGTATCCTAGCTGGCTCGCCGTTGAGAAGGCCAGTATGAGTTTTAACTCGTTCGATACTAGAGCCATTGTACCCATCATGAACGCTGTAACTGCTCCCAAGCCCGCCATTATAGTGAAGTACTGCCTGGCGGCTTCTACCGCGGCCGGATTGGTGTGCATCAGCGCATAAGCTCCAGCGAAGAATATTGGAACGAAGCGGAGCATGAAGTAGACTCCAGCCTTCACCATTGTCGCAGCGTGTATTAGTGCAGATACTGGTGTCGGGCCTGTCATCGCCGTTACAAGCCATTCGTGGAACGGGAACTGAGCACTCTTGGCTAGCGCACCTAGGCTGAATATTAGGAGGAGTGGCAAGAGGATCCCCTTGGTTGCTAGGTATCCCATCCATGTTGAGGCGCTAGACGCTAGAGCCGGAATGTTGAACGTGCCTGTTATCAGGAATATTACGGCCATTCCTATTAGCAGGCCTATGTCTCCTATCCTGGTGAACATTAGGGCTCTTACTCCGCTGTGGCTGGGCTCGAAGTACATCGGCTGGCCTAGGGCTTTCCTGCCCGGTACTCCTACCCAGTACTCTTCCTCGTCGGTGTACCAGTGGCCTATTAGGGCGTAGCTGGCAAGGCCTGTTCCCTCCCATCCTATGAACATGAGTATTAGGTTGTCGGCCGTTACTAGTAGTAGCATGCTAGCGACGAAGAATGTGAAGAAGAAGAAGTACCTCTGGACTCCCCAGTCTCCCTCCATGTATTTTACGCTGTAGATCGCTATAAGCAGGCTTAGCCATGAGACTATCAGGGCCATTACGACCCCTAGGCCGTCTAGGTATGTGCCTAGGGTTACGTTGAGCCATGGCACCCAGTTCTTAGCATATAAGCTGTAGATGGGTCCTTTCGAGAATACCTCTTTTGCCGCAGCAGTCGCCAGCAGAGCAGAGAGCGCTATTGTAGTGACACTGCCCCAACCATAGACTTTCTCGTTCTTCACTCCTGCTAGGTAGAGTAGTGCGAGTATGAAAGCCCCAAGGTATGAGATGAACCAGATTAGAGACCAGGGAAGGAAACCCGTTACAGTAACTTCTGGCGTCATTCCTACATCACCCCGCTAGGAGGGAGGAAACTAGTTCTGAGGCTGGCTTAAGCGAGGCCATTACTGGTGATATTGCGACGAAGTAGAACACGCCTATTATCGCAACTAGTAGAACAACGGCCTTGAAATAGTCGAAGACCTCGTAGCCTGGCTTTACGCCTAGCTCTTTTAAGTAATCCTTTAGCTGGCCGTAGAATATTCTCCTCATTGTTATGAACGCATAGGCGGCGCTTACGCCGAATGCGAGGATTAGGGCTAAAGCTAGAGCAACTAGCCCTGGAGCAGATAGAGTCGAGTAGGCCTTCATTACCCCTATCGTGATGAGTACCTCACTCCACATTCCAAGAGTGGGAGGCATTCCTACTAGGTGCATGAAGCCTAGGAGCGCGGCCGCAGCAGTTAGGGGGTAAGCCCTGGCGAGGCCTCCCATCTTCCTTATGTCTCTTAATCCATGTAGCTCTGTAATGAATACTCCTGCCGTCATGAAGAGGACGGCCTTGCCAAAGGCGTGGCTTAGGTAGTGCAGCATCGCTCCGCCAATACCATAGCTGGTTAGCGTGGCTATTCCTAGTAGTAGGTATCCCATTTGACTCACACTTGAGTAGGCTAGGAACCTCTTGAAGTCGGTTTGACGGAGCGCGACGAGGCCTCCATATATAATTGTTGTGAGTGCTAGGATCACTAGGTAGTCCCTGAGGGACTGGAATATTCCAGGGAATAATGGTATGGCAAATCTCGCTAAGGCATAGCCTGCAATCCCAATTAGGTTGGGGGATAAGAGCGCGGATATCGGAGTCGGGGCTTCCGCGTGAGCGTACGGAAGCCACAT
This sequence comes from Acidilobaceae archaeon, assembly GCA_027034115.1. GTDB lineage: Archaea > Thermoproteota > Thermoprotei_A > Sulfolobales > Acidilobaceae > Thermodiscus. The sequence goes on from JALVJB010000137.1 coordinate 8,165, forward strand.
GTGGACTCCGAAAACCGCCATTTTTATGAAGAGCCCTATTATGATGAGGCTCGCAGCGATCTTAGTTGATGCTGCTAATACCGTGTAGGCGGGGCTCACGTAGGTGATGCCGCTGCTCGTTATTTTTACGATGTCGAAGGAGCCGGCGTTTATTCCATAGTATAGTGTTCCAGCTAGGAAAAGTGCTCCAGCCACGTGAGTCCAGATGAAGTACAGCAGGCTTATCTTCCTCCTGTCTCCATAGCCGTAGTAGGCTATTAGCAGGAATGAGCTTACCAGTGATACTTCAAGGAAGAAGTAGAACTCAATGAGGTTTGATGATAACGCCATTGCCAGCATTGACAGGGCGAATACGTTGTAGAGGAAGTAGTAGACTCCTATCCCTGGCGGGGTCTCACCGGCTTCTCTCATCTCCTCTATCCGCACGCTCATATACTTTAGACCATATAGCGCGACAAGCGCTGTCACAATGCTAATCCCTGCTACTATAGGGGCGGACAGACCGTCTACGAAGAGGTAGAATACTCCTATACCGTGCCTCGTTAAGTCTATCTTAACCGGGTCTACAACCGCGCTCGTAACCGCTCCAGTAATCCAGTAGTAGAAGAGTGCTGCGCCTGGTATGAGCAGTACTATCAGGCTGAGCACTGCTAGAGGCTTCCCCTTCTCTCTATCTACTAGGCCGTAGAGGCCTACGAATAGGGGTAGTAGCAGTGAAATCCACCAGATCGGGATTCCAGCCTCCATTCGTCACACCCCGTCTTCTTCTAGGCTCGAGGAGTCTAGGCTCTTGGCGACACGATAGAATGCCACTATAATTGAGACTAGGACTATCACTTCGCCGGAGACAACTGATACCAATATGATGCCAAAAGCAGTGGTTAATACGGGAGACACGGAAGCGATTATGATTATAGCAAGGAGTATTGCATTGAATAGCACTTCGATAGATAGCATTTGCCGGATGAAGCTCCTGCTAGACGCCATACCGTAGGCTGCTAGGCCAGCGATAACGGAAGATGTTACAACAGCTACTCCCGCGAGAGCCGCATCCACGAATGCCATGGCTATCACCCCCTCCTAGCGATCGAGATTGCTTCTACCAGAGTAGCAGCGAGCGCTACGAAGAGTATGCCTATGACTAGAGCGTACTTGTCGAGGATAGTGTTGGAGACCGCCTGGAGACTCACCTCAGCAGGCCTGGTAAACGCCTTATAGAGCCCGGTGCCCGCGAGTAGCAGGAAGAAAGCAGTTCCTACTGCAGCGCCAGCGAAAGCACCGTTCATCTCATCCCTCTCCTCTCCGCCTCCTCCGCCAAGCATGGATACACTCACAATGATGAACATGACTGCTGCTCC
>JALVJB010000138.1 GCA_027034115.1 Acidilobaceae archaeon
AGCATTAGTGAAGCCCTCGAGGTAGCAAGACAAGCCTACCGCCTAGACCTAGCTTGCATAGGGGAGATCGGGCTAGACAAGAAGTTTGTCCCACGGGAAACCTGGCATGCCCAAGTACTAGTAGCCCGCTCCTTCCTAGAAGTCGCAGCCGAGATAGGAGGCTACGTTACTCTACACTCACCCTACGCGTGGAGAGAACTATTACTACTCCTCCTAGAAACCGGGGCCGAGAAGGCAATGTTCCACTGGTACACCGGCCCCTTAGACCTCGCCTACACGATTATCGGTTACGGCTACTACATCAGCATAAACCCGGCCGTGAAGATTCAGGAGAAGCATAAGCGGGTGGCCGAGAGGGTCCCCCTCGAATACATGGTCTTCGAGAGCGATGGCCCCTACAACTATAGGGGGTTAAGGCTTGACCCCAGAATGATAAGGGAGACCGTTGAGATTGTTTCAAGGCTCCAGGGGGTCCCTCCAGGCGAGGTTCTAGAGAGGGTCGCTTGGAATTCTGAAAGGCTACTCTATACTTGACCCCTACTTGTCTACTAGTTCAACGCTTCTTATCTCTAGGATCCAGTCGTAAGGGCCGAGCCTTCTAGGCTCTCCCTCGACTTTCAGCTTTTTCCGATAGTGGGGGGCGTCTACTACTAGGGTCTCAGCTTCCCCTCCCTCAAAGGCTGGGTGGAACCCGTGTTTCCTCGAGAGTCTTATTATCTCCTCGACCTCGCCTGGGCCTACTTCTACTCCTAGGAGCTTCTCTGGTAAGCCGTAGACAGTGATTCTTATCAGGATGAATCGGAATCCTTCCCTTACAAGCTCTCTCATGTATTCCTCGGGGTCTACCTGCCACTTTGGAGCGTAGACCTGGAAGCCCAGCCTTCCAGCGAGCCTGTTGATTCTCTCGTATTGGTACCTGCTGGCTAGTGCTCCCACGCTCACCGTGTCGAAGCCCGTCTCCTCTTTTAGCTCGCCTAGTATAGAGGCTAGCTCCTCTACCTCCCTCTCCTTAACCCCGGAAACCTCGTACTCCCTGTGGATCTCCTCGAGCCCCATGGCTCTCGCCTGAAGCCTTACCAGGCTCGTGTAGGGGGTGTGGAACATCCAGCTATCGTCTCTCCTCGGGGCTACTGAGAGGATGCATACCGGGGTATAGCCCTCTTGCAGGGCCTTGTAGAAGGCGTAGTTACTATCCTTCCCCCCGCTGATCAGACCGCATAGCCTTCCTTTTCCAGCCATCTCTCGGCTCTCTCCAAGCACATCTCCCTGGCCTCCCGGAGGCTTAGAGGCTTACCATACTGTCCCCGGTCGACCAGGCGTAGGTTTACCAGCTCAACCCTCCCCTGTACAATTGACACTACGGCCTGGCAGTCCTCGCTAATGTCGATGTAGCAGAGGCGGGCGCCTCCCCTCTCCAGGCTCGAGGAACACTTGGGCTCCCGCTCTAGGAGCCTATAGTAGTCTATACTGTAGACCCTCGAGTCTCCAGTATCGATCCTCACAACCCTGTAGTGCCCGTTGAAGACCTCCTCTTCGACTAGAAACCCGGTCGATGCGGGTCCCCCGGCCAACTATAGGATTAGGGAGCCCCTCAAGGGTCCCCAGAGGGTTTACTCCTGCTGGATGGGGCTCACTACTACTAGCTGTCTGCCGCAGAATGGGCACCTGTAGTGGAATTTCCTCGCGTCGGCCTCGCAGAAGTAGGCCCCGTACTTCTGGGCGCATTTGGGGCAGGCGTAGACTACCTCGACTTTACGCCCGGCTCCCGGGTGCTGGCCTGTTAGGCTCAGGTACCTGCCGCAGACCCTGCACCTAACCAGTACCCAGCCCATGTGCCCGTGAGCATTGATACCCTTGATCAGGCCTATGGTCAACCCTCTTATCCACCCCTCCGATAGGGCCTGCCTCGGCGGGATTTAAATGTAGTATCGTTGGAGGTGGACTGTGTTTATTACCGGCCTAGCCGGGCAAGGCCTTCACGGGGGATCGGGGTATTGGACAAGATTAAGGCGATCATAATATCATCGTTCATAATAGTGATAATCTCCGCTAGCATAGGTGTAGCCATCTACTACTCCTATCTATCACCTTTCCGAGCCTTAGCCCGCGAGGGCAGCCTGGGAGACGTAATGGCCCGCGTAACATACCTCGAGTACAACGCCACCGACCAGGACGGGGCCAACTACCTCGTAAAACTCTGGAACAATCCCTCAGCTAAGGGTGGGAAGGCGGAGCTCTACAAGGAGGGGACCCTCCAGTACACCCTCTACTACAACTACACCGCAAACGGGCTGACCGGAGCCAAAATCGTGTACCCCAACGGGACGGTGAAAGACTATACTGGAGCAAGAGTAGTAGCGATAGAAGACTACTTCCTATCCAGCATCCAGGTCAAGATGAACGCCACAAGCAACACTGTACTAGGATTCAGGCCCTTCCCCGGCATAGCCCCCGTATACCTCCCACTATTCCTAAAGGATAGAGCCCAGATAGACTGGAGCCAGCTAGCCCACATAACAAGGAGGCCGGAACCCAGCAAGCTCATGGACGTGAGAATAGGCAGCGGGTCCGTAAAGCTACTGGGAGGGACCCTCAAGGGGGCCACAGTCATCATAACCCCGAGAGTACTCAACCCCCCTAACGTGTGGACAAAGCTCTCCTACACAATATTCCTAGCAGAGTACAAGGGTATAGTAATAGTCCCCACGTGGTCCGTGGAGCTAACAGTGCCAGGCCACGAGTACAGGATAGAGTACACCCTCCTAGACATAAAGACAGGCTAGGGATAGAACCCCACCCCATAGTAGATCCGGGGAACCATAGGATACATCCTACGACCCCCGGGGGCCCAGGTAACCCGGAACCCACACCGCCTAACAATACCGCACAACAGTAATACCCTCCAATAGGGAGCCAGAGTGCAGACAATACAACTCCTAATAGAATACTACCCGGAAAACAAGAGCAAGCCGAGAATAGTAACCTTCAAAATCGAACCAGAAAAACTCGAAAAAATAGACCAGGCAGCAAGACTACTAGGCCTAAACAGGAGCGAGCTCATACGAGAAGCAATAACCCACTACGTAAACAACATCCTCCAACAACAAGCAACACTCAAAAACCCTCACCACTAACCCACACAACACCAGGGGCGCCGCCGTAGCTCAGCCTGGTTGGAGCGCCGGACTCATACGGCCCTGTCCCTGCCGAAGTCGCGAGGGCCTGGGGGATCCGGAGGTCCCGGGTTCAAATCCCGGCGGCGGCACCATCAAACCCCCAGGCTCCCAACAATTAACTAGAGCTACTCTATTA
>JALVJB010000139.1 GCA_027034115.1 Acidilobaceae archaeon
CTTGCGCTAGTAGCTGGTAGCGGCCGGAGGCTACTATTGGTGGATGAGCCCACGGTGGGCCTTGACCCTTGGAATAGGAGGAGTATTGCGGAGGTATTGCTGGGCCTCGCTGGCGAGGGTTACGCCGTCGTGTATACTACGCATGACGACGAGCTAGCCTCGCTGGCCGACAGGGTCTACGTGGTTGAGGGCGGGGTGGCTAGGAGGGCTTGATCACGTGGATAGTGAGGAGGGTTGAGGCCGCGTTAAACTATGAGCCTAGGCAGGGCCTGGCCTACGAGGCCCACGCCGGCCTCAAGATTCTAGCCCTAGCAGTCTCCTGGGCACTATCACTTGCGCCCGGCGGGCTCCCTCCAGCCCTAGCCGGCCTCCTCTACCCGCTAATACTCCACGCCCTCGCTGGTAGGAGTAAGGCGGTCTACGCCTTCCAGTCAAGCATCATAGCAACCGCCTTCATCGGAGTGGCCGCCCTAGTACTCACCCCATATCGGCCCTTCACCTGGGAGTGGCTTGAGAGGGGCCTAATCCTCACGGCAAGGGTCTACGCTCTAGCCAGTGTTAGCCTCCTAACCTTCTCCACGACCCCTCCCGGGAGCCTTCTAGCCCTCACGGCGAGGAGGCTCCCCCTCGTACATGACATACTCCTGCTCTCCTATAGGCTGGCCCCCCAGGTCGCTGGGGATATGGCTACGGCCTACGCTGTGCAGGGCTTGCTTGGCAAGGGCCTGAGGGACCCCCTGGTCGGCTCGGTGCTGGCGGAGCTCTATAGGGCTAGGATGATTGAGGTGAGCCTCTATGCCCGTGGGGTCAGGCCGGGGGAGCCTCGGACTCCCATGGCTCTCCCAGGGGACGTCTATAAGGGTATGGTGTTATTGGTTCTCTCAGCATTAGGATGGCTACTATATATACCTTACCTATTTATATAGTAATTACAGCATATATAAAAACCCTTTTCAACGCTCCCCTCTCTCAGGTGCCAACGTGTGAGCGAGAACAGTTGCGTCAAGGCACTAGAAGAGGCGAGCAACATCCTATCATCAGCCGGCTTTCCAGTGACGGTTAAGGATGGTGTGCTCACCAGCTTCTTCGCAGTCGAGAACTCCAAAATGGTCTTCGCCTATACTGCCGAGTGCACGGGCCCTAACATGGTAGAGGCTAATGCTGGAGTGAAAGGGTTTGAGGAGGAGGCAAGCGACCTCGAGTGTGAAACGGTACTCCAAATCATAAAGAAACTCCTAGCCATACCCAACGAGTACACGATAACGATAGCCATGGAGGAGGACATGATACTCTTCTACTACCCCCCCACAGAAGACTCCAAGGCATATACCTACGTGGGCACGACGTTCGCTCTATCAGTCTCACTGGCAGGCTGGCTATCGCAGGCAGTTGAGGCGGCTAGGAAAGAGGAGCCCATACCGGAATTCCGGGCTGAGATAGAGTCGGGGCCTAGTGACGGGAAGAAGGACTAATACTCCGGGCTTCTATAGCATCCTCCTTAACCCACAGTACTCCCAACTACAACTTGGAGGGCCGGGGTTAAGGGCTGGGGGAGTCTTGGCTAGGATACTGTTAATCCACACGACGTATGAGACTGTGGGCGGGGGAGAGGTCTTCAGCTTAGAGCTTAGGAGGGCCCTTGAAAGCCTAGGACACCGGGTAATCCACGTAACGATGAATCCCGGGGATCCCCGAAAGACGGGGCGGTTAATGGAGGGTCTCGGGGACTTCGCAGAGGTCATCCCACGCCCCTTTACTGAGAAGCTTCTAGCCTACCTAACTAGGGGAGGGGCGACGAAGCTCCGCCGCCTCCTGCTGGCTGGGCAGGCGGTAAGGCTGGCACCGGTACTCGCCGAGAAGTATGGGGCGGACCTGGTCGTGGATACGAGCTCTGGCTACCCAGTCCCGCTGGATGTCGTGTACATGCATCAGCCTACTATCATCGCTTTAACACGGGCTCGCAACCCGATGGCGAGGCTCTACCTCCGCCTTATAATGCGCATAGGACGAGGGATCCTGGGCCAGCCGAGGGTCCCCCTGGCAAATAGCTCGTATACCGCTAGGCTCCTGGTAGAGGTATACCCCTTCCTCCACGGCGTGAGAGTACTCCACCCCCCGGTAGATTACGATTACTACTCTAGAGCCACGCCTGTGTGTGAGAGGAAGAGGGCTGTAACCCTGACCCGCATAGTCCGTGTGAAGAGGCTTGAAACGCTACTCGACGTAGCCAGCATGGCGCCGGACTGGGAGATACACTTGGCGGGTGCGGTGACTACTAGGGCGAGCTGGAAGTATGCGGAGTGGCTCGAGAAGCAGGCTGAAAAACGGGGCTTAGGCAACTTCCGCATACACAGGAACCTACCCCGATCCGGGATCCTAGAACTGTTCTCGCGCGCATGCGCCTACATACATCCCCCATTCCACGAGTACTTTGGAATAGCAGTGGCCGAGGCGATGTCAGCTGGCCTCCCTCCAATAGTGTGGCGTGAGGGGGGAGCTTGGACAGACCTAGTAGCCCCCTGTTGCCCACAACTCGGCTATAGGGACCCCGGCGAGGTCGCCGGGAGGCTCGAGGAGGCCCATGCACACTTCAAAGAATACTCCAGGCTCGCTCGGGAGAGAGCCTCCAAGTTCTCCCACGGGGAGTTCAGGGTGAAGCTCTCATCGATAATCGATGAAGCCCTCGGGAAGAAGGAGCAGCTTAACTGTTAATTCGCCCAGCTGAGGGTCCCCCCAAGCGGGGGTGGACCCGGGACGACCCGCCTAGTAGACTCCTCGCAGTTCCCCGCTCTCTCCAGGTATAAGGCCTATCTTAACACGGCGAGCCGAGGGATAGCTCCACGCTCCTCTGCCGAGTCACTCTGCAATGCGGCCAGGGCTTACACAGAGGACCCGGAGTGGGCCGAGGACGCCAGGATTGATGTAACCATGGGCCTCGTGGAGGAGTTCCACCGCCTCTACGGGTTAGAGGAGGAGGGAGTAGGCGTTGGAGAATCTACTACCCACTGCATCGTCCGCCTCGCCCTGGCAGCGGCCCTTCCGCGTGGGAGGATAATTATGGGGTCTTGGGAGTTCCCGGGCGTGTACCAAGCAATCGCAACGGCCTGTGAGAGGAGTGGATGCAGGGTTCAGCGGGTTGATGGATGGCCCCCGGAGGAGGTGTTGGAGGAGGCCGTGGAGGAGGAGCCGGGAGTCATAGTTGCTAGCGCTGTTACATGGGTGGAGGGTTACCGGCTCGACATTGGAAGGCTATCCCGTAGGGCCCGTAAGACGGGCTCGTACCTTATAGTGGATAGTGTACAGCAT
>JALVJB010000140.1 GCA_027034115.1 Acidilobaceae archaeon
ACGCCTCACACTTCCTAGTCCTCGCGGCTGGGAGTGAGGGTCCCTCGCTATACCTTGTACCCCGGAGTGATAGGGTTAGAGTTGAGCCCATGGACCTCCTCGGCCTCCGGGGGGCGGGGACCTCGAGGGTAGTATACGACGACGCCGAGGCCGAGCTCGTGGGTGCTCCGGGGAAGGGTTTGAAGGAAGCCCTACGGGGCATCAACCTTGGCAGGCTCGGCTACGCAGCCATAGCCTTGGGGATAGTTGACTCGGCCCTCCGGATAATAGTGGATCATGCATCCTCGAAGGTAGTCTTCGGTAAGAAGCTGATAGAGTATCAGGGGTTGAGGTGGAGGATCGCGGACCTAGCTATGAAGGCTGAAGCCCTTGATTCCCTCGTAAGAGAGGCGGCGGCTGAGGCGGACGAGCATGGGGGTGTCGACCCATATAAGGCGGCGGTCGCTAAGAATCTCGGCGCCTCTCTAGCACAGGAGGCCGCCTGGACAGCTACCCAAGCGTTGGGTGGGAGGGGCTTGGCTAGGTGGAGCCATACTGAGAGGATGATGCGTGACTCCCGTGTTCTAGACATTGGCGAGGGTAGCAGGGAGGTACTATTAGACTTCATCGCATCCAGGATCATCAGGAGGCTAGGCGGGGGCAAGGCTTAAACAATCGGCTTTGAGCCGCAGTAGCGCGGCGGTGCTATTTGGCGCATAAGACAGCAGCGGTCGCAGTACTCATCATCTCCCTCATTGTAGGGGGCTACCTCATCTACCTAGGCTACACGACAGGCGGGCAAGCAGGTGAGGCCGGCGGTGCACCTGTTAACCAGACGACTGCCACGGCTGCCCCGAAGCTGAAGGGGGAGAAAGAGACCTACACCCTACCCCTCCTTCCAGGCGAGAAACTATACTATACTAACGCCTACTACCCTCTCCACTCCAACAAGCCAGCATCGAACTCCACCTACTGGATCCAAATCACGGACGTGGACTGGCCCTTCATAGTCGGAACCTACCAGCTTGCCGGCCAAAATAGGACTGGTGTCGCTAGGATGGCAGTGGGGAACCTGGCTATCCCCAGAGAACTGCTAGGCTCCAGCAGTGTTACACTGCCGGTTGTCGTTCCAGCTATTGGAAGCGGCCTCTGCGCTGGCCTCAGCCTGGAGGGCCGCGGCAATTATACCATGGGTAACAAGACTGTGCCAGTAGTAGTCTATGAGTCAAGTATGAACTTAACGGGCACCCGCCTCCTCGTAAAGCTCTACTATGAAGCCTCTAGCGGGCTACTGGTGAAGGCGAACTTCACCATAGTCCTGGGCGGGAAGGCTGGGATGAGCATCGTGCAGTCCCTCATCAATGCTAGTAAGGGGGGGACCCTCAGGGTATCCACTCCGGACACCTGGATCTGCAAGCCCTACCTATCAAGTGACCTCCGCTTCCAGGCCGAGGGGACCCTCGTCATCCAGGGCCTCCAGGCCTCCCCAGTGCCGGCTGGGAAGGTCAGGGAGGTTAGCCTTGGAAACGGTATAGTACTAGTGATTCTGAAGGACGGGCAAGAGGTTACGCAGGAGTTCTGGCAGAACATTCTGGCAGCGTCGGCGCAGTGCCCCAATGCTAGGATCTACGCTATCGTTGTAGGCGGCTTAACGGATAATGTCACCATCTCCCTCGCCAAGAATGTTCTAGAGAGAAGCGTTGCCTCTGAGCAGACCGTCCTAATAAAGTTCCAGGATGGGAAGGCTGTGGATAAGGTCTACAGGTATGGGAGCTACGAGGAGATCCTCAACCTACTATGCGGGCGCCCCTCCACTGGGGGGAGGACATGAAGGCCCTCTCGTACTCCCTCTCAACGTCTTCTGTCACTAGGTGGAGGTACCTCTGCGTAATCTTAATGTCGGAGTGGCCTAGGAGCCTTTGAAGGGCTGGAAGACTCATTCCCCGGCGCAGCGCTTCTGTGGCGAAAGTGTGCCTCAGTACGTGGGGGCGAACCATTGATGGGTCCAGGCCTGCCCTCCTAGCTAGGCTCTTCAGCCTCTTGTAGAGGGCCTGGTAGGTGAAGGGGAATATCCTGTCATAGGGGCGGGGCCTAGCCTCTTCTGCTAGCACTCGGAGGGCCTCTCTAGCGGCGGGGCCCATAACGACGATCCTCTCCTTTCCGTACTTCCCCTTAACCTTCACTATACCCCTATACGGGTCCACGTCCCTCCACGTAAGTGCCAGTAGTTCTCCCGCTCTAAGCCCGGACTCGGCTAGGAGGCTTAGCATCGCCACTTCCAGCAGGTCCCTGGCCGCTGAGAAGAGTGCTTCAACCTCCTCCCATGTTAGGGGCTTTGTGAATCCATAGTGGCCCCTCGGGATCGCTGGGACCTCGTCTACCCTGCCGAGCCATGCTAGGAACCTTCTAACGAAGATACTATAGTAGTGGAGCGTCGTGTGGGAGAGGGGTTGCCTTCTCCTCCTCATGTGTGAGAGCCAGGCCGAGTAGTCCTCCTCGCCAACCTCCCCCACAGGGGTGTCTGGGCCCGTGAATGAGAGGAAGCTCCTTATCGCTGCCCGGTAGGATTTCACGGTCTTAGCGCTCGCCCCCGAAGCTTCCAGGGCATCGAGGAACCTTTCGGCGGCCTCTCCCAGGGGTAGCCTCGACACGTTCCTCGGCGGCGGTAGTAGGCGTATCTTGTTCAATCCCCCACCCCATATATCCCTGTTAGTGCACGGGGGCGCCTATCCGGGGAGAGCCCGGGTACTACGTGGGTGACACTTGTGGGGTCCGATAAGGGTATTGACTGGAGGGGGCTTGTGAGAGACATTGAACTACTCGCTAAGACAGGCTGTTACGAGAAGGTGAACAACTTCCTGAGCCTTGGCAATGTGGACTCCCTGAGGCGGAACGCGAGCCTTCTCGTCGCGAGGGAGGGGGTTCTAGGCGATCTCGGAGGGGGGCCGGGGACTAGTACAAAGGCCCTTGATAGGGTTGCCCCGGAGAATAGTGTGATACTCTTGTTGGATCCCTCAGTTGACATGCTCGAGATATCCCTGTCGAATATCCCCTCCGCTAGGGTCGTGAGGGTTGGGGGGAGGTTTGAGAGGCTCCCTTTCACTGATGATAGCCTTTCCGGGATTGTCGCGATGTTCTCTTTCCGCGACGCAGTCGACCATCGCAGAGCCCTCGACGAGATGGCCCGGGTCCTAAGGACTGATGGAAGGCTAGCCATCCTCGATATCTACCGGCCTGAGAATCCTGCGGTACACTTCATAGTGAAGGCTTACATCGCGTTAATGGTTCCCCTCGCGATCCTGTTTAACCGGTGCCCCTTCCGCTATCTCAACACGTATAAGAGCTTCCTTAGGAGCATCGACCGCATGTTGACGGATAAGGAGTTGTTAAGAGAGCTTTCGGCTAGGTTTGAAAGGACGGCTTTCTTCCCCTACCTACCGGGCGCCGGCATATTCTATGCTGAAAGGCCGAGGGGTCCCCCGCCATGAGTGCTCCACTAATGCGGGTGCCTGTCCGCGACTGTGTTTTCCTAGAGAGACTTAACAGGTTCGTCGCCGAGGTACTCGTCGAGGGTAGAGTAGAGCGGGTCCACATCACCAATACCGGCCGGCTCGAGGAGCTATTAGTTAAGGGCCGTAGGTGCAAGGTCGCCGGGATTAATGGTAGGCGGCTCAGGTATAGGCTAGTGGCCTTAGAGGATAGGGGTGGGTACGCGGTAATCGATACGCGTATTCAGTCGAAGGCTTTCGAGGCAGCAGTCGAGAGGGAACTGCTATGCTTCTTCCATGGTTGCAGGATTGCTGGCAGGGAACCTAGGGTCAGGGAGGGGAGGCTTGACTATGTCCTCGATTGTAATGACGACCGTGTCCTTGTTGAGACGAAGAGCGCAGTACTTAGGGGTCCCTCAGGGGAGGCAATGTACCCGGACTGTCCTACCAGGAGGGGCGTCAGGCATGTCAGGGAGCTCGTGCGCTTGATGAAGAGTGGAGTCAGGGTTGCCATAGTGTTCATCGCGGCATTCCCTGGTGCCCGCTGCTTTAAGCCCTTCCGTGAGGGGGACCCTCAGCTCTACGATGTGCTCACTAATGCCCTGGCTATGGGGTTGGAGGTGAGGGCTCTTGGCATCTATATGGATAATAGTGGAACTATCTACCTCGAGAAGCCTTGCCTAGACTTGTGCGAGGACTGGATCTCCGAGGCTGTGGCGGGAGCTAAGGGCTAGTAATTATGGCCTATAATGAGCCTATTACCCCGACGGGCGGTGATGAGTGGTGACGGCTGCGAGCCCTCCCCCCTTGGAAGGGAGGGGATGATCTTATGTCACCCTCGCTGAGCCCTGCGATAAAGTTATTGTAGAGTAGCGCTAGGGTGTGGCTCGGCACTGGCTGGTGTGGTGGAGGATTGTGAAGCCCGCTAATAAGACCCACATCGACTACGCCTACGAGCTAGACCTGGTGGTGAAGCCGGACTCGAGGGTCCCCCTCTTTGAGAGAGAGTACGCTGCCTTCACCGGGGCGGGGGTCCCCCTGTTCAGCATTGGCGGCGGCTATTACCGGTATGCGCTAATAGATATCCTCGCCAGGTTCCACGCTCGAAGGGGCTACTATGTGGCCGAGACACCTATGATAGCTAGCAGCCTCCTCTACCAGGTATCTGGCCACCTAGACTTCTTCCGTAAGAACATGTTCATATTCCAGATCGAGGGCCACGACTACGCTATAAAGCCTATGAACTGCCCCTACCACATACTAATCTTCCTCAGCCACCTCGCCAGGTACCGCCAGAAAGTAAGGCTACCCTTCAAAATCTTCGAGGCTGGAAGAGTCCACCGCTACGAGCCTAGCGGAAGCCTCTACGGCCTGTTAAGGGTGAGAGCATTCACGCAGGACGACGCCCACATAATCACTAGAGAGGAGGAAGCAACACACGCCATAATCGGAGTATTCGAAGAGATGAAACTACTGCTCGAGAAGATATTCCACATGGACCTAGACCCCGGCAAGGTAGAGCTACGCCTCAGCCTCTCCGACAAGTCAAAGATCGGGGAGGAATTCATGGGGACCCTCCACGAGTGGGAGACAGCTGAGGCAGCCCTAGAGGAGGCGGCCAAGAGTATACGCGACAAGTACGGTTTCAACTACTACTCCGAGGAGGGTGAGGCGGCCTTCTACGGCCCCAAAATAGACGTCGTTATGAGAATAGAGGAGTCTGGGATCGAGAAGGAGTGGCAGCTAGGCACTGTCCAGTTCGACTTCAACCTCCCCAGAAGATTCATGGTATACGATATGGTCAGGGAAGTTTACGGTGAAGATACCAGGGTCTTCATTATCCATCGAGCCCTCATGGGCTCTATCGAGCGCTTCCTCAGCGTATACCTCGACTATATGAAGGGCCGGCTGCCCTTCACCCTAGCCCCACTACAATTCGCCGTGATCGCGATAAAGACTGGGAGCGACGCTGACGAGGAGATCTCGGCTATCGCGAGGAGGATACACGAGGAACTCGTCAAAATGGGGTTCCGGAGCGGCTTGCTGGAGACGACTAAGACTAGCCTATCCGGGGAGGTTAGGAGGATAGAGTCTACCATCAAGCCCGCGGTAACAGTATACATCGGGGCGCGGGAGGCCCGCGAGGGCTATGCAACAGTCAGGCCCTTCATTCACAGTGAGAGGAGGCGGGTCAGCAAGAGGGTCCCCCTAAGCGGGGGCTACGCTGCCAGCATTGTGGAGGCTGTGAAGGACCTTGAGGATGGGGTAGTCGAGCTAGCCGGGTACGCTCCTCGGATACCCGGAGATCTCTCCCATCTACTCTAGCCGAGCCTCCTCCCCGAGAGTATGCTCCTAGTAGTTGTTTCCCACACCTCTGAGAGGTCGCACTCCGGCGGGCTGACCGGGTTAACACCGGGGAGCTTCTCGCTGATGATTCTCGAGGCCTCCTCGAGGCACTCTTCCGAGAGGGAAGCCGCTATGAGGAACCTGGCCTTCCGGATTCTCTCGGCAACGTCTCTGGCCTGGCGGAGGCCGAGTAGTTCCATTAGGAAGAGGACTGGTAGCTTCCTTATCCTGGCCCCCCGGGCTTTCGCTTCGATGGAGTGGAGTAGTACAACTGCTATGGTGCAGGGGTTGGGAGGGTCCCCCGGAAGAGCTACGATTACAGTTTCCTCCCTACACTTTTCGGGGAGGAGTTGCCATGCTCTGGAGGCGTCGTCTGGACGGCAGGAGCACGAGTAGTATTCTACGGGGATTTCTAGGCCGCCTACGGCTACTATCTCTCTATTTGCTCGATTCTCTCTCAAACTCGCCCCTCTCCCAGGGGAACACTATCCAGGCATCACTCGTATAGGCGTAGTAGTCGGGCACGAACTTTGTCCAGGGCTTGATGTAGATCGACGCTGTCCTCACCTCGCTCGGCATGAACAAGTTAACCGCCTCTACCGCGAGTTCTAGGGTTAAGCCTGTGTCCGAAACGTCGTCCACTATTAGAACTTTCCTCTGGGTTAGCTGGAGGGTGGGTGGCTGGCGCAGGTAGGGCCTCTCGCCTCTTATCCCCCTACCCTTGTATAGTTTAACCTCCATAACAGCCAGCTCGCTCACGCCCAACCGGTCTGCGACGAGCCTAGCAGGGATCACTCCGCCCCGGAGGATGCCGAGTATAACGTCGGGGGTGAACCCGTCTTCCCGGGCCTTCCTAGCTATTACCTCCGCTCCCTCCTCTATCGCTTCCCAGCCGACCTTCTCCACGTCTACGTCTTCGCCCCCATGTATCACGGGTAGTATCGCAATCTCGCGGGGCTCCCTTCCATCAGCTAGCCTATAGTCTACGCCGTCCACGAAAACCATGTAACCGGGCTTCGGCGCTCCGTTTTCATCTATGACTTCACGTAGCTGGGGGTAGGATTCACGCAGCTTGGAGAGAGCCTCTCTCCAATCGCTAGCCTCTACAATTACTTCTCTTAGCCCTGTCTGGCCTTGCAGGGCTCCTAGGAGTTTCACTTTTACCTGGGCCAATTCAGCTGGCACCCAGGAGTATCTGGATGCGTGGGGGGTAATTTGGTAGGGGTTAGATGATTAGATTCTCTTGCTCTTCTCCTCTCTCTTCTTAGCGGAGTTTACGAGGTGTGTTATGTATCCTGCTATCTGGTTTCTCAGCTTCTTGCTCTTGTACTCGATTAGTTGGGATACTACTTTCTTGTTGTGCTCGAAGTCTCCTGTGAATATGTCTGGGTATGTCTCGAGGAGCTTTCTGGCTGTTCTCTTGACTAGCGTCGTCCTCACTTTACCCATGTTTTCGTCCCCCGGCCTCTCTCTCCGCCGGCTGGTATTTAAGCTCACGGCAGTCCCCATCGCAATGCTTATATAGAAGTGATGTAACCATGCACAACCGGAGTCCAAGTAGGGAAAGGTGACAGGAAATGGCGGCAGGAATACCAATGGAGACCATGGGAGTCCCCGTGATAATACTTAAGGAGGGCACGCAGAGGTCTTACGGTAGGGAGGCTGTACGCTCAAACATCATGGCGGTTAGGGCTATAGCGGAGATCCTCAAGACGACCTATGGGCCCAAGGGCATGGACAAGATGCTGGTAGACAGCCTGGGAGACATAACCATAACCAACGATGGAGCAACCATTCTAGACAAGATCGACTTCCAGCACCCAGCCGCTAAGATGCTAGTCCAGATCGCCAAGGGCCAGGACGAGGAGGCTGGCGATGGAACCAAGACGAGTGTAATCTTTGCGGGCGAACTCCTCAGGGAGGCGGAGAAGCTCCTGGCCCAGAACATACACCCAACAATAATCGTCGAGGGCTATAAGGACGCCCTCGAGAAGGCTCTCGAAGTTATCAACAACATCGCGGAGCCGATAGACATCAATGACAAGGAGGTGCTTAAGAAGATCGCCATGACTAGCCTCAGTAGCAAGGCCGTTGGAGAGGCGAGAGAGTATTTCGCCGAGCTGGCAGTCGAGGCTGTAAAAGCAATCGCGGAGGAGAGGGACGGGAAGTGGTACGTTGACCTAAACAACATCCAGATCATAAAGAAGCACGGCGGGAGCCTAACAGACACAATGCTAGTAAAGGGAGTAGTCATTGACAAGGAGGTAGTGCACCCCGACATGCCCAGGAGAGTGAAGGACGCTAAGATCGCGGTGCTAGACGCCCCACTAGAGATCGAGAAGCCCGAGATAGACCTAGAGATAAGCATCACAAGCCCCGACCTCGTAAAGAAGCTACTGGAGAAGCAGGAGAAGATACTCCAGGAGAAAGTCGAGAGGATTGCTGCTACTGGTGCTAATGTTGTGATTACTCAGAAGGGTATTGATGAGGTTGCCCAGCACTTCCTCGCCAAGAAGGGTATCATGGCTGTGAGGAGGGTGAAGAGAAGCGACATCGAGAAGATTGCTAGGGCAACGGGAGCCAAGATAGTCACTAACATCGAGGACATCTCGCCCGAGGATCTGGGCTACGCCGAACTAGTAGAGGAGAGAAGAGTAGGAGAAGACAAAATGATATTCATCGAAGGAGCAAGAAACCCCAAGAGCGTAACAATACTCATCAGGGCGGGCTTCGAGAGGCTGGTAGAGGAGGCGCACAGGGCTCTCCACGACGCTCTAAGCGCCGTGGCCGACGCAGTAATGGATGGAAAGATAGTAGCTGGCGGTGGCGCCGCTGAGGCGGAGATAGCAAAGCACCTAAGAGAGTACGCCAAGACCGTGGCTGGCAAGAAGAGCCTAGCAATAGAGTCCTTCATTAGGGCTGTCGAGGCACTCCCACAGACCCTAGCATACAACGCGGGCCTCGACACAATAGACGTGCTAATGAGGCTAAGGAGCGCGCACGAGGCCGGCAAGAAGTGGGCCGGTATCGACGTCGACACCGGAGAAATAGTTGACATGATGGAGAAAGGCGTAATCGAGCCGATGAGAGTGAAGGCGAACGCCCTAAAGGCTGGAACAGAGGCTGCTACGCTAATACTAAGGATCGACGACGTAATCGCTGCTAGGAGGTCTAAGGAAGAGGAAAAGGGCAGTAAGAAGTAACAAGATAAATAAAAACACGCGCTATTTATATTTTTAATTTTATATTGCCCTCGCCGGAATACGCTCCTAGGCGCTCGAGGCATGCCAGACTACTATATGATAGTTGTTTCGGGAACGCCTGGCACGGGTAAAACCCTTGTAGCGCGGCTACTCGCTAAGGATCTAGGTTTAAGGTATGTTTCCTCCTCGGTGATGCTAAAAGAGTTGGGAGCTGTTAGGCCGGATCCTACCGGCAGGTATACCTACTTGACCGGTAGGGAGGGGGTGAGGAGAGTTCTTGGCACGCTTCGAGAGGCTGAGACACCTGTTGTTGTAGAAACTGTTTACCCGAGTTTATGGCTGGAAGAGGGAGAGGAGGATACTGTATTCGTTGTTTTGCTTAGGACTGATCCGTTCGAGTTA
>JALVJB010000141.1 GCA_027034115.1 Acidilobaceae archaeon
GCCTATGGGGCTTACAGGAGGCTTATCGGTAGAGTCGAGGTCGTTGCGCCTTCCCCGTCTAGCGTTCAGAGCCTTATGCGAGGACTCCTAGCAGGGCTTGGAGTCCTGGGGGTCCCTCATAGGAAGGTGGAGTCTAGCGGCAATATTGTTAGGGTGAGTGGTCCATGGTACCGGGTCTCCTACGAGTCCCCGGAAGCGGCTAGGGGGGCTCCCATCACCGTTGTAGACGAGGCGGGTGCTGTTGGTGTTGCCAGGGTCCGCAGGCTCTCGTGGAGGAGCGGGAAGATAATTGTCTCAACAACCGTTCATGGCTACGAGGGAAGTGGTAGGGTTTTCCTGCACATGGTCGAGTCCCTGCTCCCTCGCCCCATTGCTAGGATAGTATTGGAGACCCCTATCCGGTATAGGACGGGGGACCCTCTCGAGAAGTGGGTGTACGATACCTTCATACTGGACCCGGAGCCTGAGGGACCCTCGAGTGTTCCAGCAGACTCTACTGTCTACCGGCAAGTAGACGCGGAAGAACTCGTTGACAATCGACGATTACTCCGGCTGCTCTACAGTGTGCTAGTCCTGGCTCACTACCGGAACACGCCGGACGACCTGCTCGCCCTGCTGGAGGGGAGGGAGAGGGGTATTCACGCACTCTTCTACACGGGCTATCCCGTTGCGGTTGCGGAGCTCGTGGAGGAGTCCTGGGAGGGGGACCCTCGGGCACGCCTTGGACTCGAGAAGCTAGCCCTCTACTCTTCCACGGCTAGAAGCATCTCTACGACTAGGGTATCCCGGATAGCCGTACTCCCATGGCTCCAGAAAAGGGGGCTAGGCTCTCGCCTCCTGACAGAAGTGAAGGAACGGATAACTGGGAGAGACGCTGTCACCGTAGTTTTCTCCCGGAGTGATGTCGTAGGCTTCTGGGCCAAGAACGGGTTCCTCTACTACTACGCCAGCCCGAGGTACAACAAGGTTACCGGTGAGAAGAACCTCGCCGCCGCCCTCCCGTTAACCGAGAGGGGGGAGAAGGCTGTAAGGGAGGCTAGCAGCGTTTTCCGGGTCAGGCTCCTCGTAACTCTCCAGAGTATTTACAGGGATCTCCCAGCCGAGAGGGTCCCCCAGCTCATCGAGGCAACAAGCCCCAGTGGAATACGCCTCGAGCTAACGGGGAACCAGGTAGAGAGGCTCCGGGCCTGCGCCTCCGGGCTCATAGACCCCGAGCAGGCCTGGGACGCGTTACTATTGGGGACTGTGAAGCTATTGTCGGCGTCTAACAGCATATGGGATAACCTCGGCGATAAGGAGAAGGTGTTCATCGCCGCCAGACTTCTACAAGGTAAGAACAGTGATGAAGCCGCCGCTATAGCAGGTGTCCAACCGGGAGATTCAAGTAAAATAATTAAGGATTTTTGCAGTCTACTAGTCAAACGCCTAGCCCCTTATAAATCTAATCCCTAGCATTATATCCTTTCCGGATTATTGAATACTACCTGGTGGCGTGCAGATGCCTGGAGGTAAAGCAGGAATAGCAACACTAGTAATAGTAATAATACTTGCAGTAATAGGCGGGGCCATAATAGCCTACAAGGGTAATACTCAGGCTCAGTCATCAACCCCCAAAACCAATACCACTACGCAGAGTGAAACCAGCTCACCCACTACTTCCAACCAAACGGGTGAGAGCGAGTCCTATAACGCTCCAGTGAAGGTGGTTAAGCAATTGAACCTCAACATTGGAAACGCGCCCAACACAATCAAGATCTCAAAGTTCTCCCTAACAATATACGCAGGTACCGGCAACGTGACGGTGGACATGATGCTTCCAAACCCCTGCTATAACGCTACACTAAGATACGAGCCCGACAACTCGACCATAATACTGCTAGTTAAGTCGCCGAGCCCTGGAACCATGTGCGTCCAAGTATTAAAGCCCCTATCACTAAGCACAAGTATAACGCCGCCTCCAAGCGGCGAGGTAACATTCATAGTAGTAGTAGACGGTAGGGTTGCAGCGCAAGTCCCCATAAACCTTCCAAGCTAGCCCCGCGTGACCCCGGGAACCCATTAAACCCTATCTTTTCCCACACAGGCTAACCCGGTGCACGCCTGTTGGCCTACCTGGACTCTTTCAAGCCGGACAAGGGCCTGTTAGAAGACCTAATACTAGCCCCTGGAGTTTCGGGCTTCGAGGACCCGGTGAGGGGCTATATTCTAGAGTTCCTCGGGAAATACGGCAAGCCCAGGGTAGACAGGCTGGGAAACGTTGTATTCGAGGCGGGAGGGAAGGGGCCCCGGCTCCTAATAGCAGCGCATATGGACGAGCTAGGCCTGATTGTGACGGGCATAGAGGAATCAGGGCTACTCGCCTTCCGCAAAGTGGGGGGAATCGACGACTCAATACTGCCATCAACGCATGTAGTAGTACACGGCTCTAAGGGGCCGGTTCCCGGCGTGATAGGCGCTGAACCGCCCCACCTTCGGATTACTAGGAAAGCGGGAGAGCAGGCCTACAAGCCCTGGCACGAGTTAAGGATCGACGTTGGGGCGGAGTCGCGGGATGAGGCTGCTGAGATGGGGATTGAGCCCTTCACTCCAGTAGTATTCCGTAAACAGGTAACATACATGGCTGGGGGACGATACCTAGCTGCCAGAGGCATCGATGACAGGGCTGGGTGCGCTACTCTCATGGAGCTACTCCGCCTCGTCTCTAACGGTATTGTTAGGCCCCGCGTCGAGCTTATCCTGGCCTGGACTGTGGAGGAAGAGATCGGCATTATAGGTGCGAGAGCCCTTGCCAGGGAGCTAGAGCCCGACTACTTCATAGCAGTAGACACTATGACGTGCTGTCACCCCTCTCTAACAGGGTCTACGAGGCTCGGAGGCGGCCCAGTGGTTAGAGCAATGGACAACTACTACATCACCTCTCCCCGCCTGGCCAGGGCAGTATACAAGGCTGGCTCGACGAAGGGGTTGCAGGTACAGGTTGCGACCGCCGGGGGCGGCACTGACGCTTCAGCGTTTCATTATTCCGGCGTCCCGTCCGTCGCCGTTTCCGTACCTGTCCAGTATACTCATAGCCTTGTGGAGAAGATGCACACGGGAGACTACGCTGGTTGGACCAGGCTGCTAGCGGCTATCGTCGAGTCGGGGCTCGAGGATTGAGTAGGGTGATGGAGGCTCTCTACCTAATCGCGGCTATCGCCCCCTTCGAAGCACTTTTTGGACTCGCGTATGGGAGCCCGGGCCCGCTGGTAGCGTATAATGTGCT
>JALVJB010000142.1 GCA_027034115.1 Acidilobaceae archaeon
AAGGACTCTCCCTAGAAGGCGCTAGCCGAGCCCTAGAAGTCCTCTCAGAAGCCGCGGTCCGAGTATCCAGAGGCCAAGCATACGATATGAGATTCGAACGAGAGAAAGACGTCACATACCATGACTATCTCGACATGGTCTACCTAAAGACTGGGGCCCTAATAGAGGCAAGCGCGCGCCTAGGGGCAATCGCCGCTGAGGCCGACCGAGACACGGAGGAGGCGCTAGGCAACTATGGAGCCTTCGTTGGAGTAGCCTTCCAGATACGAGACGACATTCTAGGAGTCTTCGGCGACCCAGAGAAAACGGGGAAGCCAGTCTATAACGATCTAAGGCGGGGGAAGAAAACGATCCTACTCCTATACGCGTTAGCGCATTCTAGCGGCGAAGATAGGCAGCTACTGGAATCCGTAGTCAGAGGCAACGCGAGTGAGGACGAGGTACGGGAAGCGGCTAAAATAATAGAAAAAACTGGCGCCTTGGAATACGCTACGAAGCTAGCTAAAACCTACTCCGATAACGCTGTAGCAATCATTGAGGATTTGGAAAAGACGGGTGAAACCGTTGACGAGGAGGCAGCCGCTGCTCTAAAGGAGCTCGCCAGCTTCGTCGTTGAGAGGGATAATTAGGGTTGGAGTACTCGCGAGACGACTACAAGTTCCCGGAGGCTTATGTCGAGGGGATAGAGTCCGACGTGTACATGATCGTATACAAGGATAGGAGAGCTTACAGGCTTACGGAGAAACCCGAGGGACCCCTAAGCCTCGGTAGAACGATCTACGAGCAAGCCCTAGGCCTCGCAATAGACCTAGAGAAAGCCGAGACTAAGAGGCACGTAGCAGTCCGCGTGCCCTGGAAAGGCAACCGGGCCATGCTCCTTGAACCCGGAGCTAAGGTTATACTCTACGAGGTCTCCGGGGTCCAAGCAGTATTCTACGCCCACGAAGGCGACGATCTCCGCCGAGGAGACGTGCTAGCATACGTGCTAACAGGTAAAGGAGAGACTAGGACGATAAGAGTCCAGGAGGAAGTCACAGTCTTCTACATAGCGTGGATACCCGGCACGCACCCACCCAGGTACATAGCAGTCCTCGCCGACCCTGAAAGCCTCATTATCCTACGAGAGGAAGCCTAACCAGGGATATGGGGTATGGAGCTGGAAGACCTGGTACGAGGCTACGCGTTAAAGAACGCCGTTAAGCACGGTGGGAGAGCCAAGCCGGGCAGCGTTATCTCCATGATCATGAGCGACCACCCAGAACTACGCGGGAAAGCCAGAGAGATCGCGAAACTAGCAAAGCAGATAGTAGAAGAGGTAAACAAACTCCCCCCGGAAGAGCAGAAAAGACTCCTCGAGGAAAAATACCCCTGGGCCCTTGAAGAAAAACCTAAAAAAGAACAGGAGAAAGGACTACCACCTCTACCCGGAGCCGTTGAAGGCCGAGTAGTTACAAGGTTCGCGCCTAACCCCGACTTCGTAATACACCTGGGTAATGCACGGCCAGCCATACTCAGCGACGAGTACGCTAAGATGTACAAGGGCCGCCTAGTACTCCGCTTCGAGGACACGGATCCCAGGACGAAGAGGCCTATGAAGGAAGCCTACACCCTGATAAAGGAGGACCTCAAATGGCTCGGCGTAGTATGGCATGAAGAGCACATCCAGAGCCTGCGGATGGAAACCTTCTACAACATGGCTAAGGAGGCCATCCGCAGAGGCTGCGCCTACGTTGACACCTGTCGAGAGAAATCCCGCGAGCTACTAGCGAGAGGCGAATACTGTCCTACCCGTGACAACCCGCCCGAATGGCACCTCGAGGAATTCGAGAAGATGATAGAAGGCTATTATGGGGAGGGGGAGGCAGTCCTCCGCTTCAAGACAGACCCTAGGCACCCCAACCCGAGCGTTAGAGACTGGGTAGCATTCCGGATTATAGACACCAGCAAGTACCCGCACCCACTAGTCGGGTCCAAGTACGTTGCATGGCCCACGTACAACTTCGCGGTGAGCGTAGACGACCACCTAATGGGGATCACCCACGTACTACGAGGAAAAGAGCACCAGGTCAACACTGAGAAGCAATTATACGTCTACAAGTGTATGGAATGGGAGCCCCCAGTATTCATACACTTCGGAAGACTCAAACTAGAGGGCTTCATAATGAGTAAGAGCTACATCAGGAAGCTCTTAGAGGAGAACCCCGGAAAATTCATGGGCTACGACGACCCCAGATTCGGGACAATAGCAGGCCTACGAAGGAGGGGAATACTCCCCGAAGCCATCAGGTCTCTAATCCTAGAAGTCGGGGTGAAAAAGGGCGACGCAAGAATAAGCTGGGACAACCTAGCGGCAACCAATAGAAAGCTACTAGACCCTATCGCCGACAGGATAATGTTCGTCGACGAGCCGGTCCAACTAGTAGTAGAGGCGCCAGAGTGCCTAACAGCCACGATACCATACCACCCCGACAGGCCCGAGAGGAAGAGAAGAATCACAGTATGCCCAGGCGACAAAGTACTAGTCACGAGGAAAGACGCCGCCTTCGAGAACCTCAGGCTCCTCGGCCTAGGCAACTTCCAGGTAAAGGATGGCAAAGCGATCCTAGAATCCAAGAGCCTGGAGGAAGCCAAGAAGAAGAGGCTACCCATTGTACAATGGGTTCCCGACAAGGCTAAGGTCCCGGTCAGGGTGCTGAGGCCCGAAGGCCTAGAACTATTGGTAGACGAGGGCTACTCGGAGCCGGCAATAAAAGAATACAAGGTGGACGATAGGCTCCAACTCATACGCTACGGCTTCGCGAGGATAGACTCAGCGGCCGACGAGACGTACACTCTCATATATACGCACAAGTAACCCCCCAATCGGGTTCTTTCCCCGAATCCCCATTATCATTATTACAATCCAGCACAAGACTCAACTAGCAACCGGGGTAGATTATTGCCCAAGGAGGAATACCCGCTAAGCCGCGGAGAATACAACCTCGTCAAAAAGCTAGCAGAAGCCGGTGTCGAGAAAGGATACGTCGAGGAGGTCTCGAAGAAGCACGGAATAGAAGAGGCACAACTCCATAGTCTCCTCCTGCTCCTGCAAGAAAGAGGTCTCGTGAAGACCCGTAGAGAGGAAGAAAGCGTTTACGTTGCAACGAGTAAGGGGCTCCAAGCCCTTAGAGAAGGCCTACCAGAGGAGAAGCTAGTGAGCC
>JALVJB010000143.1 GCA_027034115.1 Acidilobaceae archaeon
AAGTCCCGGGCTTCGAGGAAGCTGGATAAGGATTCACTAGCCTTTACAGGCAGGAGGGATCACCGTGTAGTTAAGTATAGTGTTGAGTGTTGGTTTTATCCTTTAACTGATTGTAAGTTTATACGAGGATAGGCTAGAGGGGAGTATTGTGGGATAGGAAAAGAGTGATATCGTGTGTAACGGTTATTTCTTAGCCGTGTACTCCCTGACTAGCCGCTTGAACTCTCTCATCCAGGCGGGGTTGTCGGGCCACGCCCTACTAGTTACTAGGTTTCCGTCTACAACAACTTCCTCGTCCACCCACTCTGCGCCGGCGTTGACTACGTCAGGCTTCACCGCGATGTAGCTAGTCATCCTCCTGCCCTTCAGCTTCTCCGGCACCGCTGCGACTAGTACTAGTGGGGCATGGCATATCGCGGCTACGGGCTTGTTCTCCTCGAAGAAATGCCTCACGATCTCTATGGTTTTATCGTAGAGGCGTATGTACTCGGGCAGCCTTCCTCCAGGTATGACTAGGCCGTCGTAGTCCTCCGGGTTCACCTCGTCTAATAGCAGGTCTGGCTGCCAGAGGTAGCCTGGCTTCTCCGTGTAGGTCTGCCAGCCCGGCTCGAAGTCGTGGACTACGGTGTGGATCTTCTCCTTCTTCAGGGCCGCCACGTGAACGGTCCAGCCCTCCTCGCGGAGGCTAAAGTAGGGGTATAGGATCTCAAGCGCCTCTGCAGCGTCTCCCCCAAGTATTAGGATCCGAGGAGTCCTATCACCCGCCATTCTCCCACCCTTTAGGACTAATACATAATGTGTAAATCTCTCCTTATATGAGTTAAACGCTCCTAGAACCATGAAGTATTCGGCAAGGAGAGGGAGTGTGCCCGAAGAGATACGGCTAGTTAGGAGCAGCGTCGCACTATACGGGGCCGTAGTATGGAGGCTACTTATGAGTGTAGGTTACGCCATAGTGGTGGCAAGGAGGCTTGCTGTAAGCGACTTCGCCATACTGGGCCTAGTAATGGCCTTCTCCATGATATTCATGTGGCCCTCTCACACATGGCTCTACTGGGCTCAGAGAGCTATTGCAAGGGAGCTGGGATCTCAGGAGAGGAGGGCCGGAGTAACAGGACTCGCTATAACCCTAGTATACGTTGCAAGCCTTATACCCATATACGTAGCAGTATCATTCATTGAAGCAAGAATTATGGGGTACGGCTTCTCGGAACTAATACTCGGGCTCCCATACGCCATCATATTGCCGGCGAACATCTATCTTACCGGTATCGCTGAGGTGGCATATCCTAAAGCCATAGTCGCTGCAAGGCTTCTATCCGATACGACGAAGCTAGCGTTGGCAACGCTCCTAGTAGCACTACTAGGGATGGGTTATAGGGGCGCGGTAATCTCCTTGGCAGCCTCCGCATTAGTCGCTGGGGGAACGCTTTTCACGGGTCTGTGGGCTAAGAAAATACTGTCTGGCCGTGTAGACTGGAGCCTCGCAAAGTCGTGGCTGAAAGCATACTATACGCCTGGGCTGAAGGTTCTCGTAGGCATGATAAGGCTACTCGCCAGACCATTCATATCATGGACAACGGGCAACCCGGAGGCAGTAGCGTACCTCCACGCCGGCCTAGCCGGGGAGTCTCCTCTAGTGCAAGCCAGCACCTACACGGCGGGCCCGCTCTACTCGAGAATGCTCCGGAAACCTAGGCCGGAAGACGTAACCACTAGCCTTGGACTATACCTTGTATTCACAGGGTTCCTGCTCACCGCCTTCATCGGCCTATCCGAGCCAATAGCCACAACCTATAACCCCGTATACGCTCCCGCCTGGGTCTCAGTCAGCGGCGTAGCAGTCTACGCATTCCTATACGGGATAGCCAACATACTCTCCTACGCCCTCACAGCCCTCGACGAGAGCGATAGGAAAGCCCCGCCAGTGGGGAGGGGGACCCTCATGGCCAGGGTCCTCGAGACCAGCCTACTAATCCTCCTGCTAGCCTACGCCATCTCGGCTCCAGCCACCTACCTGCTTAGAAGAGAGCCGTCGAGAGCCGTAGTAGTGTTCCTAGCAATACTAGCAGGGGCCAGCCTCGTCCAAGTAATAGTATTCTCCAAGTGGCTCCACAGACGGCTACCCTTCCAAGCCCCCACTCGCGAGCTAGTAGGCCTACTAATCGGGGGTACAATTGCAATAGCCTATTACCACTTGACCGGGGCGAGCGACATGATTGTCTACAAGTTCACGAGGGACGTTTGGCCCTTACTACTCCACCTAGTAGTTTCCGGAGGCTTATTCTACGCTGCGATGATCACCGTTAGCCCCCTGGCCAGGGGACTCGCTCGGAGGCTCATCCAGCTAATAACAGGTTAATTGAGGAGGGTGAGGGCCTCTGAATGACGTGTTAGGGTGCTCCTTTATGGAGAGGTGGACGCCTCCTTCTGCTTCCTGAGCTCCTCCTCCCTGAGGACCCTTCTCAGTATCTTGCCCACGGCCGTCTTAGGCAGATCGTCCCTAAACTCGACTATCCTCGGGTATTTGACCTCTCCCAGCTGTTTCTTGGCCCATTCCCTGATCTCCTCGGGTGTTACCTTGCCCTTGCACTCATCTTTCAGGACTATGAAGGCTTTGGGTACTTCGAAGTATTCTGGGTGGGGGACCCCTATTACGGCGGCTTCCTTGACGCATGGATGGTGGTAGAGTACTTCCTCTATCTCTCGGGGATAGAGGCTGTAGCCCTTGTACTTTATCAGGTCCTTCTTCCTATCGACAATGTAGAAGTAGCCGTCCTCGTCCATCTTGGCGATGTCGCCAGTCCTTATCCACCTCCTCCCGCAACACTCGAAGAACACCGCCTCATTCTCCTCGGGCATATTATGATACTGCTTCATTACCTGCGGCCCGCTAATGACTAGCTCTCCAGCCTCTCCGGGCGGTAATAGTTCTGGTTCCTCGATCTTGGCCACGGCGGCTAGAGTACTAGGGAGCGGTAGGCCTATGCTTCCAGCGCGTGCCTCGCCTAGTATTGGGTTCACGTGGGTCACGGGGCTCGTCTCCGTGAGCCCATAGCCCTCCCTCAGCTTAGCACCGGTCAGCTCCTCGAACTTCTCCTTAACCGCTACCGGTAGTGGTGCTGCCCCGCTAATGCATACTTCTAGGCTCCGTAGATTGTAGCG
>JALVJB010000144.1 GCA_027034115.1 Acidilobaceae archaeon
CCTCTCCGCCCCACTGGGTAGCTACGAGGCCTGCTTGGATCTTGCCCTCGAGGTGGAGGGCTACCATCTCTTCTAGCTGGGCCTGCGCCTCCTCCGGCCTTGTGGGAGGATTTGCTGGTAGTGCTAGTGTTTTAGGGGTGAGCAATGCAATCCACGCCATGCTCCATGGAGGGGCCCTCAGGGGAATAAGAGGATACCGTACCTGGACGCCCAGGCTACTCTCCCTTCCCTAGGCGCCTCTTCACGCTCCAGGCTAGTATGTAGGGTATAGCCCATGGCCTCATAGGCCGGTAGAGGGGCTTGACCTTCCCCTTCCTTATCCACTCCAACACGTCTTCCACGGTTTCGGGCTCTCCGGGTAGCTCTACTGGGGCTGTGGCGACCTCCTGGGGGGTGTGGGCATCTGACCCGCTAGTCATTGGTTTCCCGTGCTTCCTGGCCAGGAGTATTGCTAGGGCGTTGAGGCATGGTAGGCCCCGGGAGTTCCACACTTCTACTGCATCGAAGTATGAGATTAACCTTCTCGCCGCTAGCCCGACACTGTGCTTACCGGGCTGGAGGGGGTGTGCCACTACTAGTACGCAGTTGTTCTCGTCGGCCCAGTCCCTTAGCTCTGCTAGCGGCTTGGGGGCTTCCTCGTGGGGCTCGGGGCAGTAGACTAGGACGTCGCCGTAGTCCGTCCTAACCTCGTTCCCAGGTATAACTAGGGGGCCTCTTAGTAGCTTGGAGATCCTCATTGCAAGGCTTGACCCCCTGAACGTGTTGTGGTCCGTTACGGCAAGCGCTGAGAGGCCTCTCCTCACAGCTTCCCTCACTGCTCTCTCCGGGGTCTGGGATCCATCGCTCTCGGTGGTGTGGAGGTGTAGCTCTGCCCTCGGCAACCCTCTGCCAGCCCCGCCTATACCCGGGTTTACTGGGGGTCCCTCAAAGCTGTAATAGTTCGCTACTACTCTCCCTAGGGGCTTGGGGGTCCCTCGGGTTTGCCTAGGCTCGTGCCGGTGTATGGTGAGGGGTTCTTCCACGTGTCCTGGGGCACGATATACTACACGATAGTCTTCGACTACGTTGACCTTGAAGGGGACTACTACGACTACCTCAGCGACTACGAGGCGCAGTTGAGGGAGGAGAAAGAAGCCCGCAGGCGCATGCAGGAGTTCATGGATGAGGAGAGGGTTATAGTCAACGGGGTGGAGACGCGGACGATAGTCAACGCGGCCCGAGTAGTCTTCAGGGGTAGCAGGAGGAGGCACAGCCTAGTATTCCACGCCCGTATCCCCTACGAGCCCATCGACGGGTTAAACGTGTACGAGGACTACTACGAGCCTGAAACAGCGGAGTACCCCTACACAGTCTACTGGATAGCACAGCCCTGCGGGAAGATAAGGAGCGTTGAGACCCCAGGGTACGTGGCCAGGCTAGCGAGAGGCAGGATAGTCGAGATAATGATCGACAAGGGAGAACGCCTAGACGGCTACGAAGCCGTGGAATTCGAGGCCCACCCCGAGTGCTAGGGGAGAGCCACAACCTCCTCCTCAATACTAGCGAGGCCCTCGAGCCTGGCCCTAACACTCCTCTTAGCAATCCTCAGGGCTCTGCGAACAGGCTCCACGGGGAGCCGCGAGGAGGCGAGAAGCCTCTCCACAATCCCCAGGCTCTCAATCGTGTTAGACGTGACACGGCCAGTCATAAGCTCCCAGCTAGCCTGCTCCAACACGTTAGCAGCCATCCTGACCAGGGCGGAAAGCCTGGGATCGCTGAGGCGGGAGGCATACCTCCTAAGCCTCTCAGCATCCTCTCCAACCACCAGCCATGCGCCGTTTAGACCCTGCAACACCTGCCTCCCCACACGGGTGGTTAGCCCTCCAATACCCTCCAAGGGGATAAACCCTAGTATTACACTCGGGATAGGATACTAGTGGGACCAGCTACCAGGTGCAGGGGTTTGAGCAGGCTTAGAATCGCACTTGCCACGGTAGTAGTCTTCGCCTCCTTCCCCCTATCAGTGAACGCCCCCAGCATAGCGTCGGGCTACGGCTTCATAACACTCGCAACAGCCCTAGCCGCCCTCCTACTCGAGCCCCGCTGGGCACTAGCCACAGTATTCGTGGGAGAACTCGCCAGCCTACCAATCATAGCCCTGAGTAAAAGCATGCTCCTCCCCGTAGCAATTCTAGGCCTAATCCTGAGACCCCTAGTAGCCTACACGGCTAGCCTCGTGACCGTTAGAAAGGGCCCGCTAGCAGGGGCTCTTGCCCTTTCAGCATTAACACCTCTGGTGGCGACGCTCGCCGGCATACTCTACTATGGAGACGACGGAATACACGTTGGCCTAAGCGTTTTCAACACCGTAATCGTCCTACTCGCCTACACAGGCCTCATTGCCTGGACTAGGGACGAGGCCCTAGGCCTCCTCTCGTGGCTAGGCACAGCCCTCTACATAGCCGGGACAATCTTCTACCCGAGCCCAGCCGCCCTCGCCGGAGGCCTAGCCACAATACTGGCCCCGTTACTCGCCTCCAAGACCATGAACAAGAGAGCCGTAGCTGGCGGCTTACTGGCACTCCTACTAGTAGGAGTAGTCCTTGGGGGACCCGGCTTATGGGCCAACGCCTCCATAATGAGCTACCCCTACAAGCCCTCTAGCTATACCAGTGAGAGGTGGAGCCTCCACCCGCCCTGCAATGGGAGAACCAACGCCTTCACCGGCGTACACGACCCGGCGAGGCTTCGCATCGTGCACGACTGCGTAACTGCGAGGGGAGTAGTAGCCGGTATACCGTTCACGGCCGACGACGGGGACTACTGCTTCGACCTCAGGGTAGAGGATGCGAATGCAACCCCAATACTCAGCCTAGGCAACATAGTGCTACGCCACGGCAACCTCCACGTAGAAATCATACCAAGGGACAGGGGCCTCCTAAACCGGCTGGGAGGAATGGTGTGCAAGGGAGACGAGCTAATAGTGACCGGAGTCCACGTAGTAGACACAGACCACGGACAGTGGGCCGAGATACACCCAGCCCTCAACATAACCCTACTAAAGAGGGGGCCAGGCCCCTGCACATCACTAATCCCAAGCCCCCACCAGGTAAACCCCTAGGAGAGGGTCCCAAGGCATGGAGCGGCTGGCGGCGGGAATAGACCTGGGAACCTCGAGGATAAAGC
>JALVJB010000145.1 GCA_027034115.1 Acidilobaceae archaeon
TGAAGAACTATATTCATAGCCTCGAGGGACTAGAGCTGGGCAACCCCTCAATGGGCCTGACTAACATTGACTTCTACTGGATGCACTACTTCGTGTTCATAATAACGATACTAGTAGCATACTATGTGAGGGTCAGCAAGCTGGGCTACGGGCTAGCAGCGATAAGAGAGGATGAAGACGCCGCCGAGATCGCTGGCGTAGACACTTTCAAGTACAAGCTGATCGCGTTCATAATAGCGGGCTGGCTAGCAAGCCTATGGGGCGTTGCGAAGGAGTTCAGGGGGTCCTTCGTTGCGACCGACGACTTCAACCTGCTCTACAGCGTGATAATGATACTTGAAAACGCTATTGGAGGAATCGGGAGCTTCACCGGGCCAATAATCGGGAGCTTCATCTACTATCCCCTGAAGTGGTACACGCAGACGATCGCCGGAGTATTCGCCCTGGTAATACTAGGAATACTAATAATACTAGTAGTAACATTTACCCCGGAGGGAGTAGTGGGAATCCTCCGGAGAAAGTACCCGAGGCTGAGGAAGTACCTAGAGTAGCCTTGGAGGGGGTGATGTGGTGTTGGCGGTTAACGGATACATACTCCGGGTCGAGAACGTCACTAAGAGGTTCGGCGGACTAGTAGCGCTGGACCACGTAACCTTCTCCGTCAAACAAGGTGAGATACTGGGACTAATAGGGCCCAATGGAGCAGGCAAGACGACCCTCTTCAACGTGATAAGCGGGGTCTACAAGCCGGAGGAGGGCAGGGTAATCTTCAAAGACACCGATATAACCGGGTGGAAGCCCCACAAGGTAGCACGCCTAGGAATAGCTAGAACCCACCAAATAGTGAGGCCTTTCGGCGATCTAACCGTACTCGAGAACGCCATGATCGGTGCACTGTTTGGGAAGCGCTCGGATGAGATAACCGAGGAGGAGGCGAGAAAGATAGCCGAAGAAGTCCTAGACTACGTAGGCCTCGGAGAGAAGAAAGACCTACCAGCGAGAGTACTAAACGTGCAGGAGAAGAAGAGGCTGGAGCTAGCCAGAGCGCTCTCAGCAGAGCCAGAACTACTACTCCTGGACGAGGTGCTAGCAGGCCTCACGCCAACCGAAGTCGAGAACATGCTCACCCTGCTCAGGAGGATAAGAGCTGAGAAGAACATAACGATAATAATGATAGAGCACGTAATGCACGCCGTAATGAACCTAGCCGACAGGATAGTAGTACTGCACTTCGGCAGGAAAATAGCAGAGGGAACTCCCGAGGAAGTAGCAAACAACCCAGAGGTAATCACCGCCTACCTAGGAGACCCAGCATTAGCACTAAGATTTGTTAAGAGGTTCAAGTCGGGGGTGGCGTAGGGAAATGGCCCACGCAATACTAGAGGTAAAAGACCTGCAATCCGGCTACGGGGAAACCCAGATACTCTTCGGAGTCTCCTTCAAGGTTGAGAAGGGGACGATAACATCAATACTAGGACCCAACGGCGCCGGGAAGAGCACAACACTCTGGACGATAATGAGCGTTGTGAAGCCATGGGGTGGAAGCGTCAGGCTGGAAGGCCAGGACGTCACATACCTACCAACCCACAGGAAAGTACACCTGGGAATGATCCTAGTACCAGAGGGGCGAAGGCTATGGCCCGAGCTGACAGTAGAGGAGAACCTAAGGCTCGCCGCACTAATACCCAGGGCTAAGGACAAGGTCGAGCAGAACCTAGAACTAGTCTACAACCTCTTCCCACGCCTCAAAGAGAGGAGAAACCAGCTCGCGGGAACACTCAGCGGAGGAGAGCAACAAATGCTAGCGATAGCAAGGGGCCTCATGTCCAACCCCGAAATCCTGATGCTAGACGAGCCAAGCCTCGGACTCGCACCGAAGCTCGTCCAGGAGATAGCCGGCATAGTCAAGAGGCTTAGGGACGAGGAGAACAAGACTATACTGCTCGTGGAGCAGAACATTCACATAAGCCTCACAATATCCGACTACGCATACATACTCGAGAACGGCAAGATAGCTCTCGAGGGCACGCCAGCGGAGCTAGAGGCTAACCCGAGGGTGAAGCAAGCCTACCTAGGCCTCTAAAAGGTAGGGCCTGGGCATAAGGGTTATCCAGTCTTTTTCCCTTACCATAGTGCTAGGATTAGTAAAACTCCCGTTATAATACTCACAGCTATCGTAGCGTATACCTTCCCTAGTACCGGTCCGGTCCTCGCCTTGAAGTAGTCGAGGGTTAGCGCGAGGCATAGGTGGACTGGGCTACCCATGACTCCCAGGTAGCCTCCGAGGTAGGCTATAGCTAGCATCTCCCAGTTGAGGGACCCTCCCGCCGTTAGGTAGGATACTAGGGCGGGTATTGCTGTTGAGGCGAAGAAGTTCTCCCCGCCCGCGGCGAGGCCTAGGACGAAGGGTATGATGAATGCGAGGAGGTAGGGGTTTACTCCCGCTGAGGAAGCCCACTGCTTCATCACCGGGCCAATGCCCGTCTCGAGCAGCAGGTTCTTGAAGTACAGGCTCTCGAAGAGCACCAAGTGTATCGTGGGCCTAGTGGCTAGGCGGAGCGCCCCCAAGATTTTCTCCGGGCTAGGCCTCCACACCGCTAGGAAGATCAGGTTGACTAGGATTAGGGAGTACAGCATGGGGACTCCCGCGAAAAAGAGTATGACGAGGGCTAGAAGCGGGCTTATACTGGCGAGGAAGACTCCCAAGCCACCCCTGCCCCCACCGCATGCAACACTCCGGAGGATAGGGTAGGAGACTATGGCGCCCCCAACTATCGCGGCAATCGTCCCAGGCCATGTATGGGATACAACACTGAGGGGAGAAATGTATAGGACGCTCGCAGTTATAACGACGCTCTGGAAGAGGGGCCACGAGGGCACCCACAGGTGCCGGAACCAGTAGTTAAGGTAGGTTGAGTCCTCCGGGGAGAGCCTGGCCTCCTCCAAGTACTTCCTCCGGAGAGCTATGGCTGAAACTAGGGCGCCTCCAGGCATGGGCATCAAGCCTATGAGGGCTGGAACCCCCGTGAGAGCTAGCCTGCAGCTGCTCGAGGACAATGATTCGACCATTAAGTCGAGCAGGCCTGTCTCCCTCATGAGCCC
>JALVJB010000146.1 GCA_027034115.1 Acidilobaceae archaeon
GGTAGCGTAGAGTGTGGTCTCTCCCTTTACCTAATAGCATACTTGCTACTCTCCTCCGGAACTCTCCTACTCGTAGCGCGCTGTCAAAGCTTAGAGGTAGCATCTCGCTGAACCAGCTGGGCACTGTGGGCCTCGAGCCCTCAGCCGGTTCTACTATTAGCTTGTTTCCCTCCGACCTGACGAACTTGTAGGTTCTTCCTCCCAGTACAAACACGTCCCCGGGGACTAGTATCTCTGCGAACTCCTCCTCGACGTTGCCGACATATCTCCCGTTAACCGTGACTACCTTCACGTCGGCCTCATCCGGTATTGTGCCAGTGTTTAACTGGTAGATCATCCTAGCGGCGCGTTTCCTCCCGAAGACCCCCTCGTCCTCGTCCAGCCATAGTTTAGAGTAGACTCCCTCGTCCTCTAGCTCGTGCTTCCCGGCGAGGTAGCGGAGGACTGCCATGAAGTCCTCGAAGGATAGGTTCCTGTAGGGGTAGCTCTTCTTCACGAGCCTGTAAGCCTCGTGTATATTCCACTTCTTCTCAATGCTCATCCCTACGAGGTGCTGCGCTAGAACGTCTAGCGGGCAGCAGGGTATCCTCACCTTGTCTATGAACCTCTCCATCGCGGATTTCGCGAGTACGGTGCACTCGACTAGGTCGTCCCGGTCAACGACTATAATCCTGCCCTTGCTAACCGCGCGAATATGGTGGCCGGCCCTCCCTATCCTTTGGAGTAGCCTGCTCACGCTCTTGGGGCTTGATAGGAGTACTACTAGGTCTATGTAGCCTATGTCTATTCCAAGTTCTAGGCTCGTACTAGACACGACGACTTTCAAGTCCCCTCTCTTGAGCTTCTCCTCTACTTCTAGGCGGACGTGCCTGGATAGGCTCGAGTGATGCGCCTCGACGGTGTCAGCGTCGAAGAGGCCTTCCTCGCCGAAGATCTTCCTCAGCTTATAAACTACCCTCTCCGTCGCACTCCTCGTAT
This sequence comes from Acidilobaceae archaeon, assembly GCA_027034115.1. GTDB lineage: Archaea > Thermoproteota > Thermoprotei_A > Sulfolobales > Acidilobaceae > Thermodiscus. The sequence goes on from JALVJB010000146.1 coordinate 979, forward strand.
TAGTGAAGACCAGTGTCGTCCTATGCTTCTTAACCAAGTCCACGAGGAGCCTGTAGATTGCCTCGTTCACAACGTCTGGAGGATCGTGTATGAGGTCGACCCTAGGCGTGAGTACTCTCACGTCTATCGGCTTCGCGAAACGGGCGTCCACTATCTTGACCGGCCTGGGCGTTCCATCGTCCTCGTAGCCCGCGAGGAAGTGGGCGACCTCCTCCAGGGGGGCTATGGTGGCTGACATGCCTATCCTCTGAAGCCTCCCTCCCCTCTCTTCGACCAGGTATTGGAGCCTCTCAAGGCTGAGGGCTAGGTGGGTCCCCCTCTTGCTGGACGCCATCTCATGGATCTCGTCAACCACAACCCATCGCACAGTTGATAACTTCTCTCGGAACTTCGGGGCTACTAGAGCTATCGATAGACTCTCGGGAGTGGTTAAGAGTACATGCGGGGGCTTCCTGAGCATCTTCTGCTTAACACTGGGAGGAGTATCACTAGTCCTAATCATGACCCTTATCTCGCCTACATCGTAGCCCCGCTCCCTGGCTAGGCCAGTTATCTCTTCGAGAGGCTTCACAAGGTTCTTCCACATGTCGTTATTGAGAGCCCTCAGGGGGCTAATGTAGACGGCGTAGATCTTATCCTCGAGCTTCCCCTCCTCAGAGAGCCTTAGCAGGTCATCGATTATCCCCGTGAACGCTGCCAGCGTCTTCCCCGTTCCTGTCGGACTCGAGATTAAGACGTTGTAGCCCTCCTTGACCAGTGGGATGGCTAGCCTCTGCGGCTCCGTTAGCCTCCCATACTTCCCCCTGAACCAGTCGGCAACATAGGGTCTTAGCAGTCGCAGAACTTCCTCCTCACTCGTAGCCGAGCGCTCGACTTGTTGCGCCGTTATACTAGCCGCCATTGTATTCCTGCTCCCCACTCCATTGATCTAGCGTGGAGGCCTTAAGGAGGGTAGTGTTGGCAGTCTTCAAAACATTTCCATATAGATGGAACTAGGCGCACGGTCATTATTATATTCCGGGAGCCCGGGAACCATATCCTAGATAACTGCTTGTCGGTGAGCCTTGCTATGAAGCACCCTAGGGAGGGCGACATTATCCTATACCAGTACGTTGACCTGGCCGGCTTCCTAAGGAGCCTCGAGGCCAAGTACGAGGACGACGACCTGCGCGCCGCATTCGACGGGAGTAGTGTATACGGCTTCCGGTCAATAGAAGATAGCGACCTCCACCTGGTCGGCGACCCAGAAACGCTGCGCCCAGTCCCATGGCTAGAGAACACCTACCGGGTACTCTCCGAGATCCACCTCCCCAGCGGAGAGAGGTATGAGAGGGACCCCCGCTACATAGCCCGCAGAGTAGAGGAGTATGCAAAGAGCGAATACGGCTTCAACGTACTAGTCGGGGTTGAAGTCGAATTCTTCCTCCTAGACAAGCTCGAGCTCAACGTAGCAACCCTAAGCAGTGGCATAGGCTACAGGCTAACGAGCAAGGAGCACCCATGGACTCCTAACGCCGTAGGCGTATTCAAGAAAGCATACCACAGCGTCGAGCCAATCGACAAGATCCTAGACTACAGGCTAAAGCTACACAAGTACATGGACGCCCTCGGCCATACCAAGGTGGAGGTGACACACCACGAGGTCGCCCTAGCACAGATGGAGGCCGATATACAGGCGACAACCCCGCTCAAGACCGCCGATAACGTCGTAACGTTCAAATGGGTCGCCCGGCGACTCGCCCTCGAGGAGGACAAGCTAGCAGTCTTCCTCCCCAAGCCAATATACGGCGACAATGGCAGTGGAATGCACCTCCACCTAAGCCTATGGCGCGATCGAGAAAACACCTTCGCCGGAGACCAAGGTATATCCGAGACCGCGCTCCACTTCATAGGCGGAATACTCGAACACGCCAGAAGCCTCGCCGCCCTAGTAGCACCAACAACCAACAGCTACCGAAGGCTCGCACCCGGCTACGAGGCCCCCGTAGCAATAGCCTGGGGTTACAGGAACAGGAGCGCAATGATAAGAGTACCCGCCCCCAGGACCAGGAAGCACTACCGGGTAGAGTTCCGCACACCAGACCCAACGGCGAACCC
>JALVJB010000147.1 GCA_027034115.1 Acidilobaceae archaeon
ACAGGCTAGAGCAGGCCATCAATATTGCGACCAACACGAGCCTAGCCCTCAGGCAGACCAGGGCCGGTGAGCTGTCTATGTGGAAGGGCTGCGCCGCGGCCCACGCCTCGAGGAACGGCTTATTCTCAGCCCTGCTAGCTTGGAAGGGTATGACTGGCCCCTCCCCAGTGTTCGAGGGGGAGTTCGGCTTCTTCAACGTGGCGCTCTGCGGCGATAAGTTTGAGCTGCCGGAGCTGGGGAAGCCCCAGTTCAGGATAATGAAGACCAGCATAAAGTACTGGCCGGTAGAGTACCACTCGATGTCAGCGGTTGAGGCGGCGCTAAGGATAGTTGACAAGGTGGGGAGGATAAAGCCAGAGGATGTGGAGGAGATTAACATTGACACTTTCACCGTGAGCTACAAGATCATAGTCAAGGACCCCGAGAAGTGGGACCCGAAGACTAGGGAGACGGCTGATCATAGCCTCCCCTACATAGTAGCGGCCGCCCTGATCGACGGTAAGGTGTGGCTAGACACCTTTAAGCCGGAGCGGTACCTAGCAGATGATGTACGCAAGCTAATGGCCAAGATGAAGGTGAACGTTGATCCAAAAGCCGACGAGCTCTACCCGGACGGCATCCTGAACAGGATTGCGGTGAAGCTAAGGGACGGCAGGGTAGTAACCGAGGAGAGCATCTACCCGCCGGGGCACTTCAAGAACCCGCTAGATAGGAGGGGCGTAGAGGAGAAGTTCCTCAGGCTAGTCACGAGGTACGTCGGCGAGGAAAGGGCCAGAGAGTTCCTCCTACGGGCCTGGAACTTAGAGAAGGTGGAGAACATACACGGCCTCATCAAGCTATTGGCGGTGGAGGATTAGCGCCTCCTAACCCCTACTTTCTTCTTTTGGGCTCCGATAACGTAGTAGCCTCCGGCCACTCCAAGTATTATTCCGAGGAAGAATGCTCCCTCGGCGAGGAGGCCGTCGGCCCTGAGCCTCTCCTGCAACCTTTTAATGGTTAGCTCCTTGACGTGTAGCTCGTTGCTCCAGTAGCTCTGGCACCCCTTACATGTTGAAATATTCTTTTCTAGCTTCTCGTTGAGAGCAGTGAGGTTCTTCAGCCTGTTCTTCATTAGTGTTAGGGTCTTATTGAGCCTGTCTAGGATGAGGTTCTCATAGATGACCCCCCTGTAGTCTGCGTCGGCCCGTGGATACGCGGCCTTCACGGGTTCCTCTACTCCTGCTGCGAGTATCGCGTATGGATCGTAGGGTGCTAGTAGTAGTCTTATCCCTACTGTTCTACTGGCTCCGCCATAGGCTGCGGTTATGTAGAATGCTTTCTCCGCGGTGTTGTAGGGTGTTATGTTGACGTCTTTGGGTTGTAGTGCTCCGGCCTCTATGGGTGAGATGTAGCCTGGCAGGTTCGAGTAGCCGAATACTAGGTCTAGCCTCGTAGTTTGATTAGTAGTTGTTACGCCGAGCATTGCGAGAGCGTCTAGGCCATAGCCTGTTGGCTCGAGGGTTAGGTTCTTTGTCGTGAGGGGTGTGAGCCCTTGGCTGGAGTAGTATGTCATGGCCATTATCCAGTTCTGGTCTAGGCTCTCGTTTACTGGGAGGATTATGTAGTAGAAGCCTGGCCTTTCTGGTAGCTGGGCTACTAGGTCTATGTAGGGCCTGTAGGCTCCCATGAGGAGGGTTAGGGTGACGGTTTCGTTTCCAATGGTTCCTGTGAGGGTTATTCTCGCACGGTCGTCGGACACTTTTACTACATCATATTTCGTCCATTGGACCCTTCCTCGGGTGTTGTTGAACGCGTAGATAATGTCGAGCGCTTGTATTCCTCTAGGGTTTACGCGGGTGCCTATGTAGTCGCCGCTGTTGAGTAGTATAGCTGATATTGTGCTACTTGTCTTATTTATTATTATCTCGTTATACTCGGTACTCACTACTACTGTGGCGTTGGTCTCTGTAACGTTCACGTAGGCTTTGGGTAGACCACCTCCTATGACGCGGGCCTGAGCCCCCGCGATCGGCGGTAGTATCGCTATCAGTATTATTCCGAGCGTGAATAGTAGTGCCGCGCTATTCTTCAAAGCCTTAGCACCTTGCCTGGTGGGTTCACTCACCTGGTTTATTATTGTTTAGAGTCGGCCTATCACCGGCAGGGGGTTGAAGCTGGCAGGAGGCGAGTGCTCTAGGTCGTTCACTGCCGAGGTATTCAGCGGCCTAGGGGAGGGCGAGTTCTATGTCAGTATCTATGCTAAGGGGTTCCGGGTAAAGCTGGGATTCACGCCCTATCCCGGCACTCTCAACACGAGACTACTTAGGGATGTGGACTTGTTTAACAAGTGCCTCGGTAAGTCTCCGAGAACTGTGATAGAGCCTCCGAGAATAGAGGGTGCAAGGCTGGCTCCGGTGGAGGCTTATCCTGCCTTTATGAACGGGTACCCTGTATGGATCGTCAGGCCCCAGATAACAGTCTATAAGAGGGATGTGGCTGAACTCGTGGCTGATGCAAGGCTCCGAGACCTCTTCGGCTTGAAGGACGGTGACAGGGTTGAGATAGAGCTGAGGGACCCCTAAGGCTACCCCCAGCCGTGGAATCCTCCACTCATAGGCCGCCTCTAGACGGTTTCCTCGTGGAGGGGCGGGGGACGGCTGGGGGTATGGATCCAGGGGTAGACTAGCGGTTTCCAGGAATTATTGGTTTCTGGGCTTCTCTCCGAGCTTTCTCATGAGTAGTCTTGCCGCTATGATCAGACCGTCCCAAACGGGGGTTAGTGGCGGCGCGTATCCGATGTCTGTGGCGAAGAGGTCCCATACTGTTGCTTTAGCCGTTAGTAGGCCTGCTAGCACGTTTATCCTCCATAGTACTGTCTCGCTTTTGCCTACGGACTGGGCTCCTAGGAGGCGTCCCGTTTCGGCGTCTGCTACTACTCTTAGAGTGTAGGGCTGGCCTCCGGGCATGTAGTGGGCTTTCGTCCTAGCGTTTAGCGTGGCTTCTACGACGTTGTAGCCTAGCTTCTCGGCCTCGCTCTTGGAGAGGCCTGTCCTGGCCACTACGGTGTCGAATGTCTTGAAGGTGCTTGTTCCAACGCTTCCAGGGAAGACTGCTTCTCTACCAGCTATGTTGCTCCCCGCCACGTAGCCCATTTTGTTGGCGACGGGTGCGAACGGCCTCCAAACCCTCCTCCCAGTCACTATATCGGTGTGTTCTACAGCGTCGCCGACAGCGTATATATAGTCTATACTGGTCCTCATGTGGTCGTCGGTCCATATGGCGCCGGTCTCCCCTATCCTGAGGCCGAGCTGCCTTGCTAGGTCTATGTTGGGTTCTATTCCTACTCCTACTATGAATATGTCTCCCTCGAAGTCGCCCTTCTCGGTTATGATTTTCACAGCTTTGCCATTTACTATCTTGAACTCTTTCACGGGGGCTCCCGTTACGACTTCGACGCCGTGGCTTCTAAGGGTCTCTTCGACCTGGCCTGCTAGGTCCTCGTCTAAGGCTCTCGGGGCGACTTGCCCGAGTGCTTCTACAACGGTTACTTTTAGGCCTAGGCTGGTGAGTGTGTCGGCGAACTCGAGGCCTACGTAGCCGGCTCCAACTATTACGGCTTTAGACCCTGTGGGCAGCTTCAAGGCGTAATTCCTTATCTCCTCGGCCGAGTCTAAGTGCTTCACGTAGAACACGTTCTCCGCCTCTTCTATCTCGGGCCATATCTTGGGGGCCTTGCTGCGGGCTCCAGTAGCTAGTAGGAGATAGTCGAAGTCTAGGGAGCCTTCCTCCCCGGTCTTCAAGTTCTTATAGTAGACTCTTTTCTCGTCCTTGTCTATCCCAGTCACTAGTGTTTCGAGCCTGAGATCGATGCCCCTCTTCTTTATGAACTCCTCGGGCGTGTAGTAGAGGAGGTCTTCGAGCCTCTTCACAATGCATCCGGCATGGTAGGGTATGCCGCAGAGCGCGAAGCTGACCCACCGCGTCTTCTCGAATACTACGACGTCAAGGTTCTTGTTAAGCCTCTTAGCCCTGGAAGCCGCCGCCATACCAGCGGCGCCGCCTCCAACGACTACTAGCCTTGCCACAGAGAATCCACCATGCAATGGTTTAGGACACGTGGGATTATTGTATTTCGCAATACCAGCCTCATGATTATAACCCCGCACGAGGGCTCTTAGTTGAAACAAGGGGGGTAGCGTGGCGCTTGCCGCACTTAGAGGCAGAGATCGGGGTAATACATGGCAGGCTCGTGGAGGGTGTTAGGATACCGTTTAAGCAAGACATATTCTTCGAAACTGTTATCCTCCCCGGCTTCAGTGATACCCACGCGCACCCGCAGGTCATAGATGCGGGCCTCTCTCCGGGCAGGATTGCATTGTGGAGTAATAGTTACGAGTGGCTCGAAACCCGGAGGCTAGCTGTTGACGAGGCCATGGTTAGAAGGGATCTGGGTTTATCAGCTAGGCTAGCGGAGCTCGCGCTTAAGAGAATGGCCTTGGAGGGTGTGACGCTTGCAGCCTTCACAGGGGTTCTCGAGGCGAACCTCAAGGCTAGGCTGAGAGTATCTCCTGGTCCCAGGCTAGTCCTGCTGCCAACACTGATGGATAGGGAGGGATGGTCTAGGCCTGGAGAGGTCTCCCGTCTCTACGAGAAGTACGGGAACTACCTTGAAGACGACTACTTGAGGCCGGGCATATTCCTCCATAGCCTCCGGATGGCTAGCAGGGAGACGTTCTCGGGTGCTGTGGACCTAGCCCTGAGGGGTAGAATGCCCCTGGGACTCCACTTATCTGAAGGCGTCTCGGAAGCTAGGTATTTTGCAAGAGCGATAGGGGGTTATAAGAGGCTGCCGAGAATAGTGGCTGTTCACTGCATCAACGATGATCCCGGCAGGCTTGGGGTTAGGTGTTCTAGCTGTCCAGCCAGCAACATGCTATTGTATGGGAAAACTAGGAGCAGCCTCCGAGGGGTTACAAGTTTCGGGAGCGACTGGCCCCACCTCATAGGTTCTATGCCCCGTCACTTGGGGCTTATCACAAGGCTATATCCAGCGTCGCTCGGCGAGATAATGTTTAGGGCAACGACTGGTGGTTACATGGATTATGGTGTCAGCCATCACGGAGACTTTGTAGCGTATGATGCCCCCCTCGAGAGCGTTATTGAGGGAGAAGCCCTGCCTAGAATGGTCTCAGTAGGGGGCGAGGTCGTTGTTGAGGAGGGCAGGTTGACTTTGACGGGAGAGTCTTTAGAGGATATTGTTGAGGAGACCGCTGAGATCGTGAAGTATGCCGTCGAGCTGTACGGCAACGGCTTAATGCCCCATATCCCTGGTGAAGAGGCTGTGGGGGATATTGCCAAGAGGCTGGATGCTGACTCTAGCTTAAACCTTGTTAGAGAGCTATTATGGGTCTGAGGCCGCGTGAATAACCCGGTAGATGAGTAGCGTTTACAGGCTGAAGCTTCCCTCCTAGACTTGATATATAGGGAGTGTTCCAGGGCGTATTAGGTGTGAGGGGGCCCGCGTCTTGGGTACTGAGAGGACCCTTGATAAGCTGAAGGAATTGATGGTTATCGTGATATCAACGCCGGTTAAAGCCGGGGCTATTCATAGATTGAAGATTGATCCTTCCTTCGAGTCACGCCTTGCTGAAGCCGTGGTAACGTTCAAGTATATCGAGGAGGCCTTTGAGAGAGGGCGAGGCCTAGCCAGGGGGTCCCTCGACTCCCACACTCTTGGACTAGGCGCGCTGTTCGGGAGGGCTGTGAGAGACGCCTTCGAGTTCACAGGTAGAAAGCCTCTGGTCGGCCTGGTTTATGCTTCACTCTCGCTTGCCGTCGTAGCTGGGTACGCGGATGTTACTGGGAGAGGGGTGTTAGAGGAGGCAGGTAGGATAGTTAGAACAGTCCTGTACGGTAACGAGCCCGAGGATACTGTGGCCCTCGTAGAGGGGCTGGAGGCGGTCGGCGCCTCAGACTACCTTTTAAAACTAGAGAAGAGTAATATAACTAAGAGAAGCGTGCGGTTAAACATGCTCCCGATAGGAGACTTAGCCGAGAAGCTTCAGGAGGTGGATGAGGGCTTCTCCTACAATATACGGGGTATGACTAAGATAAGGGACCTCTACTCTGGACTCCACGGCATCCGCAACCTGGCCGAGGCCATAATAAAAACCTATTACCGCATAGGCGTAGCGAGAGGCCTATTCACTAAGAATGTCCCTGAGGATAGGATATTTAGCTACATGGTGAAAGTTGAGAAAGAGGGCAGGCTTAGGGAAGAAGGAAACAGGCTCCTCGGCGGCGTCTACCTACCCGTTGGGTTTAGGCACCTAGAGGCGGGTCTAGTCCTCCCGTAGGGGAAGGGGTATTTTGACTGGAAAGCCTCGCGTGCGAATAGGGCCCCTTGAGTGGGAACTCCTGCTTAAAGCTACTGGCGTCCTCTACGAGAAATGCATGGAGCTGGGCCTGTCGTGTAGGGACCCTCCCCTAGCGACCTCAAGGTTCCTGTACTCCCTCGGGTTTACCCAGTATAGGATTAGAAAGTTGTGGAGCGCTTTATCAAAGCAACATAATTATAATATTATAATATATAAATATAAAAATAGTATGTTTAAACTCACCCTCACATATGAAAGAGGGCCCGTGAACCATCTGTATTTGGAGGACCTTTACCTCCCGATTGACGATATTGACGCATTCCAGCACAGTCACATGAGCATTGTAAGGTCTCCTAAGGCTCATAAGGCATACGCTTACATCGAGGGTGAGATCTCTGAGCATATTAATATTAACATTAATATTATTAGGGTATTAGTGTTATTAGGTGGGTCTGGAGCGCGGGATCTAGTCAATAGGATGTTAGATGAGGCAAGGGAGGTTTTATGGGGGCGCGGTGAAAACTTAGAAAATATATTATTAAATATTATTAAATATAGAAATACGAGAATATTGGAAGTGTTACTTCCTAAAGTACCTAGAAGCAGAGACGAATTATACAAGCTCTCTCCGGCCCTGCGGAGAATTCTTAACCGATAGGCGTCCTCATCTACATATTACAAGTCTATTCTTCGGTGTTCCATCTACTGTAAAGCGTATACATTTTAACCGGTATTATCCGATCATGGGGGGCTGAATTGAAAGTACTATTGAGCCTCCCCCCAGGGGTCCATAGGCTAGAGATATATAGGATAATGGGGATGAAGGCGCCACCGCTAGGGCTAGCCTCAATTGCCGCGGTTCTAGAGCAGGCCGGGTACAAAGTTAGGATAATTGATTCCCCTACACTAGAGATAGAGGAGGATGAGTGGCTCCGAGAGGTGAAGTCCTGGTCTCCCGATGTAGTCGGCTTGTCCCTGCTTACCCCTCTTGCCCCCCGGGGTTACAGGGCTATCAAGAGGCTCAAGGAGGAGATGCCCGACGTCCCCGTGATAGTAGGGGGGCCTCATCCCAGCTTTATGTATGAGGAGGCAATCAGTAACGGGGCCGACATTGTTGTTAGAGGCGAAGGCGAGATTACAACCCTGGAAGTTGTCAAAACCCTCGAAGCCCGGGGGCTCGACAGGGAGTATCTCAAGAAGATTAACGGTATAGCGTTCCGGTCTAATGGTAAAATAACGCTCACTCCTCCAAGGCCTCCCATCCGGAATCTGGATGAGCTACCTTGGCCTGCCAGGCACCTATTACCGATGGAGAAGTACACTCTCTTCGGCAAGCCTATACGTGTGGCTCACGTAATGGCGAGCAGGGGTTGCCCATACGGGTGTATTTACTGCACTACGAGCTACTTCTGGGGTAGGATGGTAAGGTTCAGGTCTGCGAAGAATGTGGCCGACGAGATAGAGTACCTTGTCAACAAGTATAACGTGAAGTATATAGCATTCGCCGACGACGAGCTAGCAATAAACAAGAGGTTCATAAGGGAATTCGTCCGCGAGATGAAGGAGAGAGGCCTGGACCTGCCATTCGCCTGTGGAGCGAGAGTAGACCATGTGAACAAGGAATTCATGAAGTTCCTTTTCGATAATAACTGCGTCACGCTGTATTTCGGAGTGGAATCTGCCAGCCAGAGGACCCTGGACAAGATTGGCAAGAGGATAACCGTAGAACAGATAGTGAAGGCCTTCCAGTGGAAGAAGGAGCTTGGGGGCTTCGCCGTCGGCTCATTCATACTAGGCTTTCCATGGGAGACGATCGACGACATGAAGAAAACCGTCGAGTTTGCGATAAAGCTTGACCCGGACTACGCGCAATTCACAGCTCTAACCCCTTATCCTGGCACACCTCTCTTCGAATATGCGAAGAAGCATGGCCTCATAGAGGACTGGAACTGGGAGCACTACACTACGATTAGACCCGTGATGAGGGGCTTTAACTTCACTAGAGACGATCTTGGGAGAATGATCAAGCATGCTTATAGGAAATTCTATCTTAGATTTTCATTTATTAGTAGGGAGTTGAAGAGGGGGAGGCTCAAGGACCTCGCGGGCGTGATAGCCCGCGAGTTAGCCCGTTACATGAAGGACGTGATAGTTCACCCCATTCCTTGGAAGTATAGGAGGTGAAAGCCCCATGTCTGGCTTGGAGCCCGAGGACGTATTGGGAGAGAACCCCTTAAAGGGGGAGAAGGGGAAGGGAGGCCTAGGCTCCTTCCTCGCTGGAGTTAGATTGCTCTTCGGTAACCCGGTGACTAGAAGCATACTGAGAACATCCATTAAAGAGTACGAGTGCAAGTATGACGGAGACGGTACTAAGAGGTATACCCTGCTCTACCACGTGCTGTCGC
>JALVJB010000148.1 GCA_027034115.1 Acidilobaceae archaeon
CCTCACCTCCAACTCACCGCCCCACCAATCTGGATCCTAGCAGAGCTGCATACCCCAAGCTTCAAAGCCATAGGAGCGCTCTTCCCCGGCACACCACTAATAGTGATTGGAAGGAACCAGCACCTCGCATGGGGCTTCACAAACTCCATGGGAGACTACACTGATTACTATTACTTCAAGTGGAGGGGAGACGAGTACTACTACATGGGCCACTGGCTCAAAGCAAACGTCTCCACCGAGGAGATAAAAGTATGGGACCCCATCCATAGAAAGTACACTGTCCGGACGCTCAAGGTGCTGAGGACCGTTGACGGGCCGGTCCTGGAGAAGAACGGTGTAAGATACGCTGTAAGGTGGACCGGGCTAGACCCGAGCTTCGAGCTCCAGTTCTTCGTCGAATTAAACAACGCCAGCAACGTGCGGGAGGCTATAACCGCTCAGAGATGGTTCCACGTACCAATCCAGAACTTCGTGGTAGCCGACGATAAGGGTAACATAGCTTACAGCCCCGTCGGAGCCTACCCCGTGAGAGAGAACCTGCCAGTACTAGTCGAGAAGGTTAACGTCGCTGGTAGAGTCAAGGGGCCCATCTTGAACAAGGGCTACATACCCTTCAATGGTAGCAAGGGCGAAGGAGTATGGGTACGGTACATTCCTAAGGAGAAACTGCCCATCCTATACGACCCCCCAATGCCCTTCATAGCAACCGCTAACACGAAACCATGGAAGGGCAAGTGCGGAGGATTCGTAGGCTGGCACTATGCTGACAAGTACAGGCTTGAGAGGATCACAATGCTACTCAACGAAGCCTTGAAGGATGGAAAGATAACGCCCAGCGAGGTCAGGAAAGTCCAGACAGACTACTACGACCTAAGCGTTGAAGACTACTTGGAGACAGCGATACTGCCCTACTCTGACTCGACATACGCCCAGATCCTAAAAGACTGGCTATCCAAGTACGGCCCAGACATGGATAAGAGCATGTACCAGCCCACCATCGCGGTCGCATGGATATACGAGTTCCACACAACACTCTGGAAACACCTCTACGGTAACGAAACCAACCTATACTTCTTCAGGTTCCACTACGCCTTAAGCATTGTAAGAGCCGCCGAGAAGGGCGACCAGTACGCTCTCAAGCTAATACCCGGAGGAAGCCTCAAGGCGCTAGTAAACGAGAGCCTAACCAAGGCCCTCAAGGTGCTGAAGGCCTACTATGGGACCGGAAACTACGAGCAATGGATATACGGTAAGATACACTACTACTACCCGGCTCACCCGGCATTCCCAGCTTTGAGCTACGCAAAGATACCTGCTAACGGCGGCCCCTACTCTATAAACGTTGCGAGACCGGCGAAAGTTGACCCGAAGATCGGCATGCCTGTCCAGGCCGGGCCCAGCATAAGACAAGTTGTAGATCTCTCAGCAATGGATTACTATATCTCCCTGCCGGGAGGAGAGAATGGCAATCCCTTCAGCAGCCATTACCAAGACATATACGTGGACTACTGGTCTAGAAATCTCTACATCAACTACACCCTCGGACAGCCCCCCTCAAGCTACGATGGGCCCAAACTAGTCTTCCACGGAGGTGGATAAGGGAATGACGGGGAAGCTAGCCTATGCATGGCTCACAGGCTCGATCCTCTACGCGGTACTACTCTGGGTCCCAGTCTACGGACTCGCACTAGCCCCAATACTAGCAGCTATCGGAATAGCAGTATTCAAGATAAACCCTGGGAGAGCGGCCGGCATAGGGCTACTGGCCGGCTTAACAGGGTACGCCCTAAACCTTGCTTACACCGGGGGTTTAGAAGGACTGAGGCTAGTCGCCGGTATCGGTGGTGGAGCCGTGGCTCTTCTAGTGATATCATACCACCTCGCGACCCCAGCCCTACTCGCCTACGCGGCTGCCTATGCTATTAAAAACAGGTAGATATATAATGAGAAAAACATACTTTTTACCCTGTTTTCCCTAATTCTTTTTTAGCCGCCTCGACTAGCCCCCAAACCGTGCCCTTATAGAATACCTCCCTTATAATCGGGTTTGGACTGTCATAGGCGATTCTAGCATCCTCGTATGACTCAGCCAGCCTAGAGGCGACCGCTTCCACGTCAACTAGCCCCTTTGCTACTAGGTCTCTAACAAGGCTGTACCAGCGGGTTGCCCGGTCCTTCTCCCTCTCCAAGTACTCGACAGCGTCCTCGTCAAGTATTCCATAATGTGTGGGAGCCGGTTTAGAAGGCTTGAGGCTTATCATTTTGTCGATGCTCTCGACGTATAGTTTGGGGTGGAAGGGAGGAGGTGTAGTAGGAAGCTCTATGCGCCGCCCATTGACCTCAACGACTACCCCCGCAGAGTCACCCGTGAATAGTATTCCCTCCGGCTGTAGTAGTATGCTCATGTGATGGCTAGCGTGACCGGGCGTGTGTACTATCTTCAATACGCTACTCCCCGCTTCCACCTCGTAGCCGTCTTCAACAGCTACAAGGTTATTCTCCGGCACCGGCAGGGGTTCCCCATAGATTTTAGCCACCTCTCCTAGTACTATTTGCGCAGCGTTCCACAGCTTCGAGGGATCAGCCATGTGCTTCCTCCCTCTCGGGTGAACCAGTATTTTCACCCGGGGATAATCCCTGGCGAGCAGGCCTGCGGCCCCCGCGTGGTCTAGGTGTATGTGTGTCAGGATCACGATGTCAGGTTCCACTCCATTGTCTTCTAACGCTTTCTTTAGTTGATCGTAGGATCCCGCTGGCCCGGTCTCTATTAGGATAACGGAGCCGCTGGTCTTCACTAGGAATGACGCTATAAGCTTAGTACCCCATCCCTTGGGTGTTACATCAATAACCTCGACTTCTGCCAAGACGATTACACACCGTTTCTAGGATTATTGAATTCTCGGGGATATATTGTTGCGTAGAGCCCGGCCGGCTTCTTAGGGCGATTTTAGCACCATGTAGAGGGAATATGCTAGTAGTGCTCCGCCAATCATCTGGAATATAGTGTTAGCAGTTGTACTCCAATACGGTAT
>JALVJB010000149.1 GCA_027034115.1 Acidilobaceae archaeon
ACGCCCTGATCCGGGTGCTCGAGGATGCCAGGCTGGACCTGGGCTAAGAGGCTGGCCAGCCTAGTCTCCTTCCTCACAATACTCCCCTCCCCCAAGCGGGACCTGGTTCTCGCAAGCGAGGCCCTTTGGGCTTCCCCCCTCATAGGCCTCATAGTAGCCTTTATCTCGTTGGCCTCCTTATGGATAGTCGGGCTAGTGGACGCGTGGCTAGGGGCCTTCACCTTCACGACCCTAGCATATATGCTATCCGGGCTACTACACCTAGACGGCTTCATAGATTTTGCAGACGTCCTCAGCACCGGTGCTAGGGGAGAGGAGGCGTATAGAATCCTCAAGGATCCCCACAAGGGGGGTAAGGGGATCGCCTACACAATACTCCTCGTAGTCTCCGTCTACCTGGTTTACATGAGGCTAGCGGAACTATCGCCAGTAGCGGCTGCAGTAGCGATAGTTGCTACGTATGAGGCCCTCTACTTGGCCGGGGCCATGGGGGACCCTCCGCCCTATCAGGGGCTTGGGAGGCTTTTCATAGTCAATAGCCGGGGCAGGCTGGGCTTGAACCTTGCGGCCTACGTGATTGCACAGCTACTCCTAATCATTACAGGCGGGTTAGAGGCGCTAGTCACTGCGCTAGGCTCTACTGCGGCGGTGCTGGCTGCTTCGGCTTACGCGGTATCTAGGGCTCGGAGGAGCCTTGGATGGGTTAATGGAGATGTCCTAGGCTTCTCCCTCGAGCTTGCCAGGTGCCTCGCCGGGTATACCGCGTTACTCTTAGTCATAGTGTTCAAGTGAGGGTCCCTCGGGATGGCTCTCCCACTACCGTACCCCCTTAATGCACCCCTCATAGCACTTTACGGGCTAGCCCTAGGCCTCCTCTTGGACACGTTGTACCCCTACCACAAGGGGCTCCTCTTAAGGATACACCCCGTTCACACCTGTTACGTTATGGCTAGGCGCCTCTACAAGCCGTTCGCCTCTAAGGCTTACGGGGTATTGGAAGCCTTGGTGTGCCTCGCAGCGCACCTAGCCCCTGTGGTCGCCTTAGCCCTAGTGTTATTGAGGGTCCCTCCAGAAGGTGTATGGCTGTTTCTCGGCGTTGTTATTGTTGGGATAGTTGTTAAGTTTAGCATCGGTTTCCGCCTTCTCCTCCAGACAGTACTGGGGGCCGCGTATGGGGGAGAGGCTGAGGCGAGGAGGCTTATCCAGGGTATTGTTAGGAGGAATGTCTACGAGCTAGACCTCGCCCACGTGTACTCTGCGGGTCTTGAGAGCCTCGCGGAGAGCCTAGTAGACGGCTATACTAGCCCGTTGACATGGTTCTTCCTCCTAGGCATAATCGGGGCTATGCTTCAAAGACTAGCGAACACGCTAGACGGGGCCCTGGGCCTCCTCGACGCGGATATAAAGGATCAGGGGTGGTTCAGCGCTAGGCTCGACACCATCATAAACTATCTACCCGCTAGGCTCACCGCCCTCTCCATACTACTGGCAGGCCTAGCCATGAAAAACGATGTGAGGAAAGCGTGGCGCCTATACCGCGAGTATAGTGGAGCTACGAGTAGCCTCAACGCGGGTCATCCCATGAGTGCTCTAGCCGGAGTGCTAGGAGTCTCCTTGGAAAAACCCGGCTATTACCGGGTCGGCCGGGGGCCCCTGCCCTCTAGGAGGCATTTGGAAGAAGGGGTGAGGATCATAGTTGTTAGCGCTATTGTTTACACGTTTTTTGCTTCACTTTTGTACTTGTCTCTAACCCTGCTCTTCCTTCCTTAGCTCTTCCAGGACCTTCTTTACGGCCTCCCTGACGGGTAGGCCTACGTATCCCGGGATGACTTTTACCTTAAAGTATTGTAGTGCGGCGTATGCGTTTGGGCCTGGGTTGGGGCCCGCGTAGACGGTTGCACCAGCGTCAGCTATCACTTGGGCGGCCTTGACTCCTGCTCCACTGCCGGCTTCATAGCCCGGGTTCTTAACTATTTTCACGTCTAATATTTCTCCGGTCTCTGTGTCGGCTTCCACTATTGTGAATGTGGGCGTTCTGCCCAGCCTGTCGTAGACTACATCGTCTAGGCCTCCCTTCCCTGTTGGGAAGGCTATTTTGACCTTCGCCATATCTCATCCCCTGGAGGTGTCGTGGAGGATTAACGGTATATACGGTTCGGGTTTCCTCGGCTTATACTTCGACCGGAACTCTCTCCATTTGGGCAGTATTTCCCCCGCGATCTTCTCGGACACCTCTTTTAAAGCCTTACTAGCGGGTGAGTTTGGATAGGCTTCTATGACTGGTACTCCCTTAGCCATGCTTTTCGGGACGGCTGGATCATAGGGTATTCTCCCTACTATTGGTATGTTCTCGGCCCGCGCGTATTCCTCGATAGTCCCGATGAACTCCTCGTTAATATCGTACTTGTTTATGACTAGCATTGGCGCGATCATGAAGTGCTTGGTTAGCCTATGTATCCTCTGGAGGTCGCTGAAGCCGGCAGGGGTGGGCTCTGTTACGAGGACCGCTAGGTGCGCTCCTGTCAGGCTCGAGATAACCTGGCATCCTATCCCGGCTGCAGCATCGACTAGAAGTAGTCCTTCGCCTCCTAGCACTTTCGACGCGTAGTTCTTGACCTCCGTGACGAGTTTTCCACTGTTAGGTCTTCCAGGAGTTATTTCTCCAGATACTAGTGGGAAGCCGTACTTTGTCTTCTCCCGTAGCCTTATCCACCCGGCCTGGACCCGGTGCTTATACCTTATGGCGTGTTCAGGGCAGTTTATGCTACAGGTTATGCACCCCTCGCAGATGAAGGGGTTTATCCAGTACTTTCCGCCTTTCTCCTCTACGGCTCCTAGCGGGCAGACCTCGGCGCATACCCCGCAGTTGGTGCATTTGTCTTCTAGGATGTATGCTACTCTCCCCTCGTAGTATGGCTCCTCCCTATCCCAGCTGTCTACTCCGAGCACTATGTGAAGGTTGGGCGCTTCAGCATCGGCGTCGGCGGCAACCATCTTATACCCGTGTTCGGCGGCGA
>JALVJB010000150.1 GCA_027034115.1 Acidilobaceae archaeon
CACCTCCTACCCCAGACGACGTACCTGCAAGGGGGACCCTCACGCCTTGGAACACCAACTATTACACCGCGACTAGTCGAGAGAACCCTCATCGGCTGGGGCCGGGGGAGGAGGCAAATATCCCTCTCGTAGACGAGCATTTCAACAGCGATCTCCTGGACTCCGAGATCTCGGATCCTCGCCGGGTTATTCGGGATCCATGTAATAACGCAGTCTACCCCCCTCTCCTGGAGAAGGCGTGCGAGAACAGTGCCAGGAGTCTCCGGCATAACCCAGGCCCCGCTCCTGCTAGAAGAAGTCGTCCAGCGTTACTACCGGCTTACCAGAGGGCTTCTTCTTCACCCTTAAACCCGTGCCCTCGAGGGTCCCCCAAGAATACCGGATGATAGGGGGCCTCTCACCCCTTGATATCGCCTCTAGAACCCATTCCACCGTTCTCTCATCGCTCGGGTAGCCGGACCCCCTTACACCGTAGAGGCTCGAGAGAACCCTTATCCTTGCATCCCTCACATGCTTGGCGATAATACTAGCCGCGGAGACCTCCACGTACCTGTCGTCAGCCTTCTCCTCAACTATCAGGGGGCCCTTGTATCCAAGCCTGCGCAGGAGTATCCCGAGCTTTAACTGTCTTCCATACCTGTCTATCACTATCCTAGCCACCCCTGAGGGTCCCCCAATCCTCGGGAGAAGTCTCTCCACAGCGGAGGCTATCGCTTTCTCCGTGAGTATGGTGAGGTTCTCGCTGTCGATCTCCGCTGGCCTCACAGGGGTAACGGCGAAGGGTGTCATGCTGGCTAACTCCCTGTAGAGCTGAGCCCTGGCCTGCGGGGTCAGCTTCTTACTATCACGGACGCCCATCTCCCGGAGCCTAGGGATTAGGCCTCTGGGTACTGCCGCTACCGCGACGATCATCTCGCCTACCAGGCTTCCACGCCCCGCCTCGTCAGCCCCTAGGAGCCATTCAGCCAACTACCAGCGCCTCCCCGCTAGTCATAAAGTCCCAGCCGGTTCAAATGTAGCTTGCGGGAGTCAATGGTTGTTCTCGAAGAAGAAGCGGGTTGTCGAGGAGGCCCGCCGCATACTGGCAAAGTACCCCCGGCTAGACCCGCACACCGCAGCGCTCACCCTCCGTAGGAGGATTCTCGAGTGGATGGCTAGGAGGGGGCCGGGGAAGTTGCTAGAAGACTATGGCGACATCGCCGACGCCGCCTCCCTCTACCCCCACAACTCTGAGGCCTCAGTCGTACTCGTGATAGCAGAGCACATACTAGACACGGGCCTCCACGAGGGGGTGCCCGGTAAGAAGTACTCGATAGCGATTAGGAGGATAGCCGAGATACTCGAGAGGGCCGACTCCGAGTACCTAGAGAGGAGTACGAGGGCCCTGACACTGGAGCTATTCCCCGACGCCGACATATTCGCCTCAACGGGCGGGGAAATACTCCACACCTCAATAATGGGGGCTAGGAGCAAGATCGAGGTTGTAAGAGCGCCATTCCTCTCCCCGTACGGTAAGGGGAAGAGGTTGGTCGAGGACCTAGACGCGGAGGGCATACCATCCCTCTGGGTCCCAGACCACCTAAGGCCCGTCGCCGTCGAGAGGAGCGACTTCGTATTTATCCCAGTCTACGCCGTCACTAGAGAGGGCCTAATCGTTACAGATTACGGCGTCGCCCCCGCAGTCGAGACTGCGGCAAGGATGGGCAAGGCCGTGATGGCCCTCCACTCGTGGACAGGCCTCCTAGCCCTGTTCGAGGCTCCCTGCCTCGAATCCCTCCCGAGAGTAGAGGGGATAAGACTCTACGACACTGTTGACCCGGACGAGTATAACATCAAGCTTGTGACGGACAAGTTCATAATAGACACCAGTAGGGAGAAGCTCCTCAACCTAGCAGGAGAGGAGGTCAAGGGAGTAAAGGAAATAGTAAGGGCGGCGATACGCTCTGTCACAGGGTGACCCCCACCATGGGTAAACTATTCGGGACAGACGGGGTAAGGGGTATCGTAGGGGAAACACTAACGCCGGAGCTAGCACTACGCCTAGGCAGGGCAATAGGGGCATACTTCGGGAAGGGCAGCAGGATACTCATAGGCCGCGACGTGCGAGCCGGGGGTAGCATGATCAAGTCCGCCGTCGTTAGCGGGCTCCTGGCTGAAGGCGTCCGCGTCTATGACGCGGGCCTCATACCCACTCCAGGCCTCCAGTATAATGTCAAGACCGGACCCTACGATGGCGGAGTGATGATAACGGCTAGCCACAACCCCCCAGAGTATAACGGCATAAAGGTGATAGGGCCCGACGGCATAGAGATCCCCCGCGAGGACGAGGCTGTAATAGAGGAGTACTACTTCAAAGGCATGGGCACGAGGCTCGAGTGGCGCTCCTACACCTACGACCCCAGGCTCGTGGAGGACGCGATAGACAAGTATGTGGAGGGCATACTCGAGAACCTATCCCCGCTACCCCCGATACGCCGGAAGCACAAGGTAGTAGTAGACTGTGCCAACAGCGTGGGGAGCCTGGCAACCCCGAGAGTGCTCCGAGAACTGGGAGTAGAGGTGAAGACTCTCAACTGCAACCTAGACCCCCTCTTCCCCGGCCGAGAACCAGAGCCGACCCCCGACACCCTAGTAGAGGCGAGCCGCCTCGTAAAAGACACCGGGGCATCCTTCGGCATAGGCCACGACGGCGACGCGGACAGGGGAATAGTAATAGACGACCAGGGAGTAGTGCACTGGGGCGACAGGGACGGCACCCTCCTCTCCGCCTACGTAGCCAAGTACTGGAGAGACCTACCCCGCCGAGTATACACAGGCGTATCCAGCAGCATCATAGTGGAGGAGTACCTCAGGCCCCTGGGAATCGAGGTAGTCTGGACTCCCGTGGGGAGCGTGGTCATATCGAGAATGATCCAGAGGGATGGAGGCGCGATCTCCGGGTTCGAGGAGAACGGGGGCTACATGCACGTGCCACACCAGATAGTCAGGGACGG
>JALVJB010000151.1 GCA_027034115.1 Acidilobaceae archaeon
CTCGGGCGTGAACAGCCGCTCATCCGCCCACCCTTATCCTCCTCCACGAGGCCCTATAGGTGCCCGCAACCTTCCAGAACTCCCGGTAGAATTTCTCGGGGTCAGGCCTGGGATTAGGGTTTACCGCCGCCCTGCAAGCCTCCACCTGCCTCGATACCAGGTCGTAGAGGCCGATCCTGGAGACTAGGGCCATGACTTCGTCCTTGTCCATCCCCGCTACTGGGCGTATCACTGGTAGCTGGAGCCCCGAGCCTATCAAGCGGATGTTCCTCACGGTCTGCGTGGCGACCTGGCCTATGGACTCTCCTGTCGCGAGGGCCTCGTAGCCCTCTCTAAGGGCTAGTCTTTCGGCCTCAATCATCATGAGTCTTCTAAGGACTAGTACCTGGTACTTGGGCCTCACCCTTTCCCTGACCCTCGAGACGGCCTCGTGGAAGTCGGCGATGTATACTTGGAGTGGGGCGCCGTGAACCCACTCCCAGTGGAGGCGTATCGCCGTTCTAACAGCGTTGTCAAGGGCTTCATCGACGCCGACGTCGAAGATGGCTAGGCCCGCGGGGGACCCCCGCCTCATAATCATCCAGGCGGCCGCTGTGGAGTCGAAGCCCCCGCTATAGAGGACTAGGGTTGGCTCCTCACTTCCCAGGGGCAACCCGCCGGGCCCTGGGATGACTTGGTCGTAGAGGAAGGCGGTCCTACCTCGCACCTCGACGTAGGCAATGTAGTCTGGGTTATGGAGGTCTACTGGGGCGTGCCTGGAGAGGAGCTCGCCAAGCCTCCTCTCAACGTCTAGGCTCGTGAAGTCGTGGGAGCCGCTCCTCCTAGCGGTAACCCTGAACCTCCCCCTCACCCTGTCCCTGAAGTAGTGGTAAGCCTTAGCGGCCAGGTCCTCGAGCCCGTTGAACTCGACGGCCACGGCGGGGCTAGTGCTCTTTACACCGAATACTCTGGCGGCGGAGCGGGCCGCCTCCTCGGGGTCGCGGGGGTCCCATACTATTATCCTGCCCTCTATCCTCTCAGGGGTCCCCCCGCCGCCATGCCTCTCCAGGGCTTCAGCCACGTGGTCTCTGAGCAGCCTCTCCAGCCTAGGCCTAGTGTACCTCCCCTTAACAGCTATCTCAGAGTACCTGACGATCACGGCTTTCCTCAAGCCAGCCCCACTCCCACGCAATCCCTGGGTGCACTGCCTCCTTGATTAACCTCTAAGCTTCCAATGCGATCCGGGGGTTGGCTTGGACACGGTGTCCTTCAAGTGGCCGGGAGGCTATCTAGTAGCCCGGGCGGAGTCGGGAGACCTCGTCATAGTGGCTTCCAACTCGACCATACGCTTCTCCCCTAGAGAGGTCGAGGTCCGAGGCCTCTTCCAAGGGCTTAGGGAGCATGTGGAGGGAGCCCGGGGTGAGAGGAAGAGCGTCTACATCGACCTAGCCTTCCCCCTCCGCGGCCTGAGGGACCCTCAGGGCGTGGCCTTCGCTAGGCACGTTGACACGTATAGCGGTAACTATGGTCTAAGCTACACTGTCATTGAGGGGGTGGGTTACTATCTCACCGTATACCCGCCTCCAGGGTCCCTCTACGACCACGCAGTCGTAGCCGAGAATAGGATAGTCCTCGTAACACTGTCTAGGAGGAGCGTCTACGTCATGGAGGAGGACGGGTCTAGGAAGATAATACTCGTCTAGGAGGGGGTGCCTTCCTGTGAGAGTAGAGAAGGGGCCCGGGGTCAGCGTGCTCTCCACGCTCTTAAAGAGGGTGCAAGCCACTCCAGCACCTCCCCAGCTGGGAGGCCTCCCCAGGGAGGACGCTGTAGCCGTGGTAGTCTTGGCCCGGGCAGTCGGCTACGGGCTCGGTGCAGGGGTAGCGGGGGTCTGGGGGTCCCTCGCCAGGCTGGCGGGCGAGGGGAGGCTGTCGACCCGGTTATTCCTCGAGGCCGGGCCAAGGAGGGCTTGGAGTGTTTTAGAAGAGGCCGGGGCTCCAAGGGTGGGGGACCCTCACGTCCGCTCCCGCCTCCTCTACGATATAGCGTATAAGGTTGACAGGCTATACTCGGCCTCATTCTACAATATCGTGGTGGAGTCCCGGGGCCTGCTCCTATCCCGGGGCGAGGGGTTCGTGGAGAGGTTGGAGGACTTCGCGGCCTACCGGGCCCCGGCGAGGTCTAAGTCTTACAGGGCCGCGCTAGACCTCCACTTGCTCGGGATCCTACCGGTCCACGACCTCTGGAACGCTAGGGTGCCGGTGGACGCGGGCCTGGTTGCCCTAGCTATACGCTCGTGCGCCCTAACAGTTGACGATGAGCTACTAGAGTATATTGCGGCCGGGCTGTCTTTGGACCGCGAGACCGACTCGCTTCTCCGCTGGGCCACGGCTATTGTTCTCGACGAGGCCTCTAGCGGTGCCGGCCTAAACCCTTTCCAGGCTTATCACAAGCTGAAGGCTCTCGGGGAAGCCTGTTCCCCTTCTAGCCCCGCCCTGTCAGGCGAGTGCACTAGAGAGTGCAAGCTCCTGGGACTCTGCGTTGATTCGAGGTGTCTCTTGGAGGAGTGCTGTGCCTCCTCCCTGCCAGCCGTGAGGGTCCCCCCGCCCCGGCCTCCATTGGAGTCCTGGTGGGACTAGTATTAGTTTCCCGGGCTTGTAGTAATTAACTAGGTTCTCCCCCACATTGCCCGGGTGGCGGGTTTTAGCAGGGAGTGAACGGGTATGGTGACCGGTAGCCTAGATGTTGTGGAGGAGGTGTCTGGTAGAGGGATCCCCGCCTGGGGCTACGCCTTGGGCGGGCCGAGGGTGGGCAGCGGCCCGGGCGCCTCGACCCGGGGGACCCTCTGGGTCAGCCTGCCCAGGGCTAGTGAGAGTGTTGAGCGACTGCTGTTATCGATAGGCGTGTTCGTTGACCATGATGTGAGGCCGCCCATCTCCTGGAAGCTTATAGTGGACGGGGTCTCAGTCTCCAGAGAGTTCCGGCCGCAGTTCCAGGTGGA
>JALVJB010000152.1 GCA_027034115.1 Acidilobaceae archaeon
TGCTTCTCATAGAGGTCTACTAGCGTTTTCAACACGGCCCTCTGCGTTTCTGTTAATACAACCATTACCTAGTTACCCGGGCACATGGTAGGCGGGGATTCTACTATATATAAATAGAAGGATAAGTTGATTCATACACTCCCTCTTTATGAATAATGCTTCTTCTTCCTGGTGCCGCCGAGGATCCCCCTTATATAGTTCCTCCTCACGCCGAATACTCCGACGGCGATCTTCTCTATGTAGGAATCGTCTGGGATGCTCCCCTGGAAGTCGGAGAAGGAGAGGGCTGAGGCCTGCTTCAACGCCTCCTTCGTTATCCTATCTCTCACGTCGCCTCGGTATATTGAGGCGGCTACCTTGAATGCTATGTAGAAGCGGGCATACTTCGCAGCGATCCTCTCCTTCTCCGGGAATGCTTTGGCGAAGGCTTTGAGCAGGTTCACGAGTGATTCCTCGTCGCTGAAGCCGAAGTAGACCTCCGTGAACTTTAGCCTAAACATTCTAGCTATTGTGTTGTCGTCGAGCCTCCCGCCTAGTATGACTGATACCTTGTCTCTAGCCGTCTCGGGGTCTTCTGTTAGCAGTATGTTTATCGCCCTATCGTATTTTATCTCGTTCTTAAATATCTCGTCGAAGAGCTTGGGGTAGATCTCCTCTAGACCCATACCGTACTTGCCGACGACGTATAGGCTAGCCATCTCCTTATCGTAGAGGTCCTCCGGGATACTGGCCCCTCTCAGCGGCGATATCTTTTCCTTACTATACGCCTCCCGGAGCATGTCGACTACTCTCTCCCTTGTCAGTTTCTCCCCGGACTCCCACTTCTCGAGGATATCGTTCCACAAGTCCATTAGGAGGGCGAGGCGCCTTTGGACGTCCCTACTCTTCCCAACCATCTCCTACACCTTTCTCCCTTAATGATTAGCTTATTATCGGTGCTCAATAGAGCTAATGGCAGGGCCTTCAGCGAAGCCTCCCATGGACAGAGTACCAGGTAGAGAGGGGGTAATAGGCGATTATGGTGGGTAAGGAGGGATGCCCCAGTAGCTTGTCCTGGATCATACGAGAGGGCGTGGAGTGCGTCGGAGAATGCGTGCTCTGCGAGCCCTGCATTATCGTGGCCGGGGAATGCAGGCCGAGCCCCGTGGATTTAACTGGTAGGCGCACTATTGTCTACCGTGGGTCTTGGGGAAGGCGGGGAGATGAGGAAGGCAAGCCTGCTAGACTCGATCATCATGGATGAGGCGTTTGTTAGGAGAACGCTTATAGTGATGGTAGCCTTCTTCATAGTTCCCCTCTTCACGGGGATTATCTTCTGGGAGCCCCTCTCAACGACTATTATAGGCAAATACGTCGAGGAGTCAGCTAAGAACGTGAGAGAAACAGCTACTAGCTTCACGGGCGTTGCCTACATCCTACTACCACTGGTGATATTTGCTAGAAACACCCTAGTCGCAGTGGTTAATACGGTGTTATCGCCGCTACTCGTGGTTCCACCGCTCATATTGGCGACTAATGGCTTAATCGTTGGCTTCGTGATCAAGACGGCCTCCGGGTCTATCCTGTCGTCACACCTTGCCGGGGGAGGCATAGGATTGGTTGTGGCAGCGGCTCTATCCCCTCATGGGGCGATAGAGATTCCTGCGATATCGATCTCTGCTTCAACAATATTTTATTTTATAGATTTTATAAGGGGGAAACGCCCCTTCGGCGAGGCGTTGAAGCGAAACCTTTTACTAGCGGTTACGATGCTGGTCTTCTCAGCATTGATTGAAACCTTCATTACCCCGGTGGCAACGATATTAGCGATGATAATTGGGATGATATAAGTGGCGGTGAGGGACCCCCGGGCCCTGATAAAGCTAGCATTAAGGAATGATATTGGAGCTGGTGACTCGCTCATAGAGACTCTCGCGTTCCTCATTAAGACTGCGAGGCTTACTAAGGAGTACACGGCTAGAGAGCTCCTAGCTCTTACAGGGGAGAGGATAACTCACACCATCCAGTACGCCGGGCTAGCCAGGAGTATTGGGAGGATACTAAGCGATCTCTCGGAGGCTGTCACGGGGACCCCCGGGCTAATAGGGATTTCTCCGGACCAGATTTGGAGGTGCGTTATGGACCAAGTGGTAGAATACGTTGAGAGAGCCGTAGAGGAGGCCTACAACTACTGCTACACCCTGCGCGGCAACCAGTTGGTACTGGCTAGAGGCATACTCGCCCTCTCCTGCACCCTAGGCCTGCAAGACTCCTTCGAGGAGACCAGGATGATAGCTCCGATAGGCCTGGCCCGGGGGACCCTCTACGAGAAGACTAGAGTGGAACTCGAGCCATGGACTAGGATTTACCAACTCGCAGAAGAGGGCTTCTTCCACGGCATAATCTCTCAGGCGGAAATGGTAACACCCGTCGGGGCAATAGCTACTCCTGGCACTCTCGAAATACACCTATTAGCTAGGAGGACCTCTCAGACAAGGCTACTAGCCCACCCACTCGCCTTAAGCATGGGAACTCTCCCCCAAGACAGGCAGTTGCCGGTGAAGAGAATACGCTCTCCCTCGGAGACTTTTGAGGAAGAGTACCCCCTCCTGGAAAGGTTCAGGTGGAAGATTGCAGGCATGAACGACTATTATGTCTACGGTGAGAAGCGGAGTGGCAGAATAATTGATGTGAGGAGGAGCTTGGAGGAGGGTGTGAGGTCCTTTATTGAGGGTGTAATAGACAGATGCGGATAATAATATTATTCCTCATTATTATAATAAGTACTACTATGGTCGCGGCCGCTATAACAATCAACTGTGACGAGGACCTCGAAGTTAAAATAAACTCCACGAAGACAACCAGTATAGCCTACGCTACATGCTCTGAGGGCTACCTTATCATAAAAGCCGTCGTGCACAATCAGTCGAGTTGCGTGAAAACAGCTGTGATTAATATTTCAAATACTATAATAAGGATTCCAGTGCAAGCCGAGCCCTCCACAGGAGCCTGTACATATATAATCGACACGAGGGCTATCTCCCCGACACGCCTAAACCCTGGCCAGGAGTACACTATTAGCCTAGGCGTTGGCGCGGAAATACTCGTGAAAGCCTACCGGGCAGCCAAGACACCCGTAACCACTAGCAAGCCGCAAACCGGGAATAATACAACGCTCGAGCACAGCCTCTTACCATATACGGGGAGCAAGCCCGAGGAGAGAACTTATACGCCGGGAAAAACAGGCGAGCACAAAATCCTTAAGGCCCTACTTATAATTTCCCTGCTTACCTCAACCGCCCTAGCGGCGGTGAAGGAATATGGCTGACCTCGACGAGGCGATAAACGCTCTACGACAGGGAATACCGGTCCTAATCCACGACAGCGAGGACAGAGAGGCAGAAGTCGACATGGTATTCCACGCCTCCACGATAGACCCGGATAGGGTGAACATGCTGCGAACCCGGGCTGGAGGGCTGATCTGCTACGCGACCACTTGGAGTATAGCCTTCGACCTGGGCCTAACCTGGGGGGACACGCTTATCTCTATGTACGGAGAGCTCGAGCGCCTCACAAGGAAGAGGCTGGGCTATGGTGATAGGCCAGCCTTCACGATATGGGTGAACCATAAGGATGTTAGGACTGGTATATCCGATGAGGATCGGGCTAAGACAATAAGAGCCCTCGACTCGATAGTAGAGGACTATTATGATAAGAGTCCGCTAGCGGCTAGGGAGAGGTTTCTATCGGAGTTCCAGGCCCCTGGTCATGTACCGGTGCTGGCCAGTAGGAGGTTGTGGGAGAGGCAAGGCCATACGGAGCTCAGCATCGCTCTGGCTAGGCTGGCTGGTCTGCGCCCCAGCGTTGCCTTCGCCGAGATGCTTGACTATGGTGTCAGCCTTAGGATTGATAAGGCCAGAAAGCTAGCAGAGGAGAAAGGGTGGCCCCTGGTACTCGGCCGCGACATAATAGAGGCGTGTAGGAATGACCAGGTGTGTTGGAATAGTTGACACCACTTTCTCAAGGGTGGACATGGGCTCCATTGTAGAAGAGGTCCTGGAGGAGAGGCTCCCAGGCTACCGGATAGTGAGGGCAACCGTGCCCGGCATAAAGGACCTGCCCGGCCAGGCTAAGAGGATGATCGATGCTGGCTGTGAAGGGGTAATAACGCTGGGCTGGGTGGGTAGGAGGGAGGCCGACAAGCTATCCTACCTCTCCGCCAGCATAGGATTAATACTTGTAGAGATCCTAACGGGTAAGATCGTTATAGACGTGACCGTTCACGAGGACGAGGCCGACGACCCGGAAGAGTTGAGGAAGATAGCTGTCGACAGGGCTAGGAAGCACGCGGTCAACCTAGTAATCCTGCTGCGTGAGGGTCCCAAGGGCCTGACCAGGTACGCTGGTAAAGGCCTACGCCAGGGCTACCCCGACGCAGGCCCCCTTTGACGGCGTGAGCTCACAACCCACTGGCCAGCGTCCCGATCATAATAGACGAGGCCTGCCTTGAGTAGTAGGTGGAATAGCTTTCCCCCGGCTTCTCCCAGGCTACCCACAAGCAGGGACTCAGCCTCCTCCGGATCGCTGACCCCTATCTCCTGTACCACTTCCACGAATCTATCCCAGAACTCCGGGTCCACAGCCACTAACTCGCCCCCAGCATCGATCACTATGGCGCCCTCCCTCTCAAGCTTCTCGAAGAGCTTCCGGGGAGCCTTCATCCAGGCGACATCGCTGTACAGCACTATTTTCTGCTCTCTAAGCCTCTCTATCGCTGACGCCCTTCTACCCCGCTCCACAGGCCTCTCGGCGCGCGCCTCCCTCCTAGACCTAGGCTGGGAAGGCTCCTCTTCGGAGCGGATAGTTTTCTCTTCTAGTAGCTCGATAAGGTCTCCCAGCCTCCTGTTTATCTCATCTATCTTAGCAGTGAATGGGTTAATCAAGTCGCTTATCCTCCTCTCTAATCTCTTAGCTATCTCCTCGGCTAGTTCCCTAGTGTTAACCGGCTGGCATCCGGCCTGGGACCCTGAAAGGATCTCTCCGACTACAGCCCGGATGTAATCGCTTACAAGGGGGTAGCCCCGTCGCTCGGCGAGCGCTTCGAGGGCCTCGTACTCTTTCCTCGGTATTTCGATTTTTAGGACTACCTTGTCCTCTGGCAAGTACCTGCCCCGAGAGCATCTAAGTGGTAGAGAGGGTTATTGTATGATTACTATTCCTCTAAGACGACTATCTTCCCACTACTTTCACCGGTCCTTATCCGGTGGAGAGCCTCTGCGGCTAGGGTAAGCGCCTTCCTGCTACTACTAGCAATACCTACTCCAACCTTCAGGTCCTCGAGGCTTATCATGTCATTAATTATCTCCTCGTAGTTGTCGAGGGGGAGGAGTGCCAGCACATTGTCTCCGCCCAGGTATTGCGAGACAGCTCCTCTCCGGTGAGCCTCCTCTTGTAGGCGTGCTATGAGGGACAACACTGTAGTATACGTGTCCAGAAGGCCCTGCCTCCTTGTCCTCCGGGTGATATCGTTTATGTCGAAGTGGGCAGCGACTACGTAGTCTTCCTGGCACCGCTCCCCTAGGTAGAGGCCATTCCCTGCTCCAAGGTGCTCCCAGGCTCTTGCTACGGCATCCCTAGGATTGGCCCCGCAGGCCATGGACATTGATACGGGGACCGGGGATACCCCCATTGCAGCGTGATACACTTTCTCCACCGCTTCCCTGGAGAGGCCCGAAGCCACGAGTAGCATGTAATCGTAGCGGAGGGGGAGAATGAAGCCGTTAACTCTAGCTGCCGCCTCTTGGAGAGTCAGGTAAATCCTTGACTGGGTTATCTGCAGCCTCCACTCTCTATCGGAGCCTATGGACTCTGTCCACTCCCTGTAACCCCGGAACTCGATGACGCCGAGGTACACGCCCTTCAATACTGGCTACACCAGTTGACCTCCCACTGGTTGTTCTACCCGAAAACCAGAGTCTCCCCTGCATACTCGGCCTCAGCGGCGGCCCTCATCCTCCTGACAAGCTTTACAGCAGCCTCGACGGCGCGCCTAGCGTATTCCTCGGCCCTCTCCATAGCCTGTAACCTCGTAGCTCCAGGGCCTATTACGCCAAGGGTTACAGGCTTCCCGGCTTTCTCCCCGATATCGAGTAGTTTCCTAGCCGCCTGATGAGCTACCACCTCGTCGTGCTCAGTCTCGCCTTCTATCACGGCTCCCAGGGCTACGACTCCATCGACGTAGTCCTTCTCGGCGAGAACCGAGGCGCCATACGGCAGGTCATACGTTCCTGGAACCTTGAATACCGCCGTCACCTTGGCCCCGAGGAAGCGGGCGTGGCTAATGGCCTTCTCGAGCATTATCCTCGTTACATCATAGTTGAACTCTGCAACGACTATTCCAAGCCGGACTTCCTCCACTATCCCGGACACCCCAAGGATTAAGCGAAACGATATTAGGAATTAATATAGGAAGGCCTACTCGGGCTATGAAGAAGCATAGCAGGGCTGAAATAATCCCTACTATGAAACCAGTGTGGAGACCGCGCGGGACGGAGCCCCTTAAGCACTCCATTAATACTATTTACTATGTGTTATTATTAAACTATTGTACATGTGTAATGCTACGATTCAAACACTATCAGTATACACCAAAAGAACTTATTCTACCCTACTATACTCTTGAGACTAAGGGGATCTATGATGTCAGAAGAGGTAACTCTAAGGGTAGCAGAAGCCTATCCGAGAGACGTAGGCAGGAAGATTGCCAGGATCGACAGATTCGTGATGAAGAAGCTAGGAGTAGAGACTGGGGACTACATCAAGATCATTGGAAAGGAGGGCGAGGTCGTAGCCTCAGTATGGCCCCTCCGCCCAGAGGACGAGGGACGCGACATCATTAGGATAGACGGATTCCTAAGGCGGGCTCTAGGCGTAGGAGTAGGGGAAACCGTAACCGTGGTTAAGGCTGCCAAGGTCTCACCCGCCCAGAAAGTCGTGTTGGCGCCTCTAGAGCCTATTCGATTCGGCCCCGACTTCGTAGCCTATGTGAAGGAGTTCCTGCTGCGTAAGCCAATCGCTAGGGGAGAGATAATCGTAGTACCCCTAATGGAGGGAATACCCCTTGCAGTAGTCTCAACCCAGCCAGCCCAGATAGTCTACGTTACAGAGAACACCGACCTAACCATAAAGGAGAAGCCGGTGAAGCCCGAGGAGGTCCAGAGGACCCGTGGAGTTCCAAAGGTAACATGGGAGGACATCGGAGACCTCGAAGAGGCCAAGGAGCGTATCAGGGAGATAGTAGAGCTACCCATGAAGTATCCAGAACTCTTCAAGCACCTCGGAATAGAGCCTCCGAAGGGAATACTCCTCTACGGGCCTCCGGGCACCGGTAAGACCCTGCTAGCCAAGGCTCTAGCAAACGAGATAGGAGCGTACTTCATCTCCATCAACGGCCCGGAGATTATGAGCAAATATTATGGTGAGAGTGAGCAGAGGCTTAGGGAGATTTTCAAGGAGGCTGAGGAGAACGCTCCAAGCATAATATTCATCGACGAGATAGACGCAATAGCACCAAAGAGGGAGGAAGTAACCGGTGAAGTAGAAAAGAGAGTCGTGGCACAGCTACTAGCACTAATGGACGGCCTCAAGGAGAGGGGCAGGGTAATAGTCATAGGTGCAACTAACAGGCCCGACGCCCTAGACCCTGCCCTAAGGAGGCCTGGCAGGTTCGACAGGGAGATAGAGATTAGGCCGCCGGACAAGAGGGCTAGGGTAGAGATACTCAAAGTACACACGAGGCATATGCCTCTGGCCGAGGACGTAGACCTAGAGAAGATAGCGGAGATGACCCACGGCTATACTGGCGCTGACCTGGCAGCGCTGGCCAAGGAGGCGGCGATGGCCGCTCTTAGGAGGTTCATTAAGTCCGGCAAGATAGACTTGACCAAGGAGACCATCCCGACCAACGTCCTGAAGGAGCTAAAGGTTACGATGGCGGACTTCCTCGAGGCAATGAAGATGGTGAGGCCAACCCTCATCAGGGAGGTATTCGTCGAAGTACCAGAAGTCCACTGGGACGACATAGGCGGTCTAGAGAACGTGAAGCAAGAGCTCAGGGAGGCGGTAGAGTGGCCCCTCAAGTACCCCAAGATATTCGAGGAAATGGGCATACGCCCGCCGAAAGGAATACTGCTCTTCGGTCCACCCGGCACCGGTAAGACCCTGCTAGCCAAAGCCGCAGCCACCGAGAGCGGGGCCAACTTCATCGCCGTGAGAGGCCCAGAAGTACTAAGCAAGTGGGTCGGAGAAAGCGAGAAGGCAATAAGGAAGATATTTGAAAGAGCCCGCCAGGTCGCCCCAGCCATAGTATTCTTCGACGAGATCGACTCAATAGCCCCCGCCAGAGGCTTCCGCCACGACACGAGCGGGGTAACCGATAGGATAGTCAACCAGCTACTAACAGAGCTAGACGGAATAGTCCCACTACAAAACGTAGTCGTCATAGCAGCGACCAACAGGCCCGACATAATAGACCCGGCACTACTAAGGCCCGGCAGGTTCGACAGGCTAATCTACGTGCC
>JALVJB010000153.1 GCA_027034115.1 Acidilobaceae archaeon
GCTAGGCTAGGACCCTCTCGACCTTGCCCAGGATCTTGGCCTTACCCCCGGTTGGCTTCACTAGTAGCGCGCCGCAGGACAGGCACCTCACCGGGAAGGTTGCATGGCTGAATACTACCTGCTTCTGGCCGCACTGGGGGCAGGTTACTAGGAGGAACCTGCTCCTTGGCTGGGGTACGAGTATCTTCCTCCTCTTGCCCCCGAACTGCACCAATGACACTGCCAGGCCACCCCTCTAGGCTAGATGGCTTTCTCGACTAGCTCTATCTTCTTGAGCCTTATGCCCAGTATGTGCCTCGTGTAGCCGCACTGGGTGCAGGTTATCTTGAGGACGACCTTCTTCGTCACCTTGGCGAACCTCTTCTGCTCCGGCCTCCTCTTAGAGCCGTATCCCTCCTGCTTCCTCTCATACCTCCTCTGGCCCTCGGCCATCGACCTCCTCTTACCGTGCTTGTACACCGCTACTGTATGGATTGTGTGGGTCTTGCACCTTGGACAGTACGTTCTTATCCTCTTTGGAAACTTCATCCCGCATTATCCCCCTTTTCCGGCCCAGCCGGATAGTCGGGTACTTGTAATTTTATAGCTATTTCCCTAACCGGCTCCGCCAGGCCCGCCAGCACTAAGCCTATAGCCTCAGCGGGGGGTAAGGGCACCGTCTCCCCGGGCTCCGCAACAGTCTTACCCAGGGGGATGGGCTCCCTAGCTCTCACTAGAACGCTCTCGCCCACCGTGACTAGCATGCCCGATATGTACTCGGCGTAGACCTGTACGAGGCGGTTGGATAGGTCTATTATCCCGCGGTCCACCCCCGCATACTTCTCGTCGCGGGAGAGATCCTCTATCCTAGCCCTAGCAACTAGGAGGGCGGTACGAGTGAGCCTTTCGAGGTAGGCCCCGCAGAACTCGCCTGGACAATAAGTGTAGAGGAGCCTCTTCGCATCGCTCAGATGCTCTAGGTTGAGGGACTCATGCATGCCCGCCGCAGCCTTAAATGCTCCTCCAGCTGGGACCCGTTCTGACAACCACCTCACCCTCCACTACTCTGCAGAGACCCTTGGTATGGAGGAGCACGCCTACCCCAGCGGGGAGGCTAGCCTCCTCCCCCTCTCTCAATCCTCCGCGGAAGCCTAGGTAGTCTCCCTGGGGTATATTGGAGTTACACCTAACCGTCACTCTCCCATGGAACGGGGATAAGTCACGGATATGGGGCCTCCACCCCTCGCTAACGGGGACTGCTAGGAGGCTAGCCTTCCCGTTGAGGGACCCTTCGAGGCGGAGGAGCCTGGAGGGGTCCTGGGTTACCTGGTGGTCTATCTCAACCCTCAACTCTCCTACTAGTTCCAGGATCTTCTCCCTCCAGCCCCTGCCCAGGACTGTTACGGCGCCCCCGCTCTTACCGCCTAGGGCTTCAGCTATCCACCCCCTCCAGCCCGGCTCCCCCTCACCGGGCAGGGCTGGTTCGAGGCCTCTCCCCCGAGGCTCTGGGAAAATCACGTTTAGGTCTAGGTCTTCAGCGGAGACGTAGCGGGCTATCTCCCTCCTCTCCTCCCTACCCAGGGTTTTGCATTCCTCGCCACAATCCACGACTATGTGGAAGCCCCTGTGCCCGGTATAGTAGATGTGCGTCTCCTCTGCCCCTAGGTCCCTCCTGGCTATCGCCCTTATCCGCAGGGCTAGGCGGAGGCCCTCCATTATGCACTCGGTTGTCGGGAGGATGGTGTTACATCCGGGTAGGTGGTCCACGTCTATGTCGAAGAAAAGGTCGCTTCCCAGCCACCCCTTCTCCTCCATGCTCTTCGCTTCGGGTAGCTCGTAGATTGCTACTGAGTAGTAGGCCTGCCTTGGGGGGTTCTCGATCATGTAGTCTATTACCTCGTCTATGCTCTGGAAGGAGAGGTGCCTGTGATAGGTGTCTGAGCCGAAGTATTGGAAGGCGAACTCGCGCCTCTCAATATTATCGGGCTCCCTTATCGGCGGCCTCAGGCTATAGTACGCCCTGTAGAGTTCTTCCAGGCGGAGGCCCTCCCGGGGGACCCTCACAACAGCCTCTCTCCGCTTATAGGGTCGGCGATACATAGAAGGTCAGCCTTCCACCGCCGAGGAACTCGAAGTCCACCCTGGCCGGGGCATCTCCCGCATACTTGAAGGTCGCCGTCTCAGCTGCCTGGGCTGCCTGGAGCATTTGGGAGAAGTACTCTAGGGTGTAATTGCTAGTGTCGTTGGACTCGACTTCTAGGTCTAGTAGGCTCTGCCTCTCAAGGCTGAACTCTAGCTCGGCGCTCTCAATATCCCCCACACCCCTCATTATGAACTTGTCCTCCTCCGCCATCACCCTGAGAGTATCAGCTATTGGCTCCAGGGTCCTAATGGACTCCCTGAAGACGGTGGCCATCATTTTAGCAGTTACTGTGAATGCGATCTTCGGCTCCGGGGGCTTCTCTATGGAGAGGGAGATCTGCGGTATCCTGAACCTCCTCGTCCCCCTCCCCAGGAATATCACGTCTATGCTTGCATCGCCTATACGGAGCTCTAATTCATCGTTCTTCCTAGCCCTCCTGAGGACCTTGACCAGTGTTCCAAAGCTTACTCCGAACTCTACCTCGTCTGACTCGAGCTCGTACTTGAGCATAGCATCACTGGGGTAGAAGAGGTCTATCATGACGACCCTGCTCGGGTCTAGAGCCCTAAAGGATAAGCCCTCCTGTGTAGCGTAGAAGACTCCCTCGTCCAGCACCTTCTCCATCGACGCCACAATGTATCTCCACGTCCTGGCGTCCTGGAAGCGTATAACGCTTGGCAACCCGTCTACCCCCGTATAGGCAGTTGCCCATAAGGGAATATAATTAATAGCGGGGCTCCTAGCCTACCCGCACTCCTCCTCGAGGAGCCTAGCGTTCACTAGGAGTGATAGAGAGAGCTTGTAGGCCTCCTCGAGGAGTTGCC
>JALVJB010000154.1 GCA_027034115.1 Acidilobaceae archaeon
ATCCTACTGCTTTGACGAGGCTCGAGACTAGGCCTACGACTATGTCTGGGGCTTCGAGTCTCCTGAGCGTCTTCTCGGTTATCTTTGCTATTATCCTGACTATTATTACTCCTATGGCTAGGAATACGGTGAAGAGTATGAGTTGTAGGAGGGTTACATTAGTGTAGGGTATCTTCCAGGCTAGTATTCCCTGGCCCGTGCCTGCCACTTTTGATCACTAAGCGCGACCTGTACTCTTTATGTCCTTATAATTATTATCGTATTGCTTAGTGTCTATTTCTCGAGTGCTGCCACCACTTGTTCCGCTATTTTCCGGGCTTCCTCGCTCGTGATTGCTAGGGGGCCTATCGCATTGTACTCTATGGTCTCTACTACGCTGTAGTTGCATCCCTCCATTATCTTCCTCAGGTGCTTCGCCGCGATGCTTCCCCACCCGTAGGAGGAGACTATTACAGCTTTCTTACCGTCGCTGGCCTTCCAGCATATCTCCTCTGCCGCAAGGCGTAGTAGTGGGAAGACGTCGGCCTCGTAGGTTGGTGCTGCGAGTATGACTGCTTCGGCATCTATTGCGTCTGTTAGTATCTCGGCTATGTATGGTCTCGTCGAGTCTGTGTAGCCGTATACTACTGGCTTGTAGCCCTTCCGGGAGAGCTCGCAGGTTATCCTCCTTATCATCGTCTCGACGGTGCCGTACATTGAGGCGTAGACTACGAGTACTTTCCCCTTCTTCGCTTGGGCCTCTCCAAGCTCCTTGTATAGCTCGATGACCCTTTGAGGGTCCCTCCTCCATATGAGGCCGTGGGCTGGGGCTATGAGCTTGGGCTTTACTCCGAGCTTCTCTAGTTTTGCGATGTTCTTCCCTATCCACTGCTTGTAGTGTCCTATCACTGTTACAACGTACTTCTGCATGGCCCTAAGTGCGTCCTCCCACCTGGTGCACTCGTCGTCGAATAGCCCGTAGAATACGCCGTATCCTCCGAAGGCGTCGCAAGTAACGAGGATGTCCTTCGTCTCTATCCAGCTCATCATGGTCTCGGGCCAGTGGAGCCATGGAGTGTGTATGAACCTAATCCTCTCCCCGCCTAGCTCCAGTACTTCGCCGTCACGGACTGGCTTGAACCTTTCCTTAGCCCTTGGGTAGGCCTTCATCATTCTCCCCGCCATGGGGTGGCCGAGCACTTTCACTCCGGGCGCCCACATGACTACTTCCTCGAGGCTACCGCTATGGTCGGGCTCCATGTGGTTCACGACCACGTACCTTAGCCTGTCGGGGCTAGTAACCTGTTCGAGGGCGTCTAGAAGCATGCCGGCGAACGGCTTCTTCCACCCGTCGAATAATACGTCCCCCTCACCAGTCTTCAAAAGGTACGCGTTATACGTTATACCCTCAGGGATCTCCCAGAGAGCCTCGAAGAACCTTGTATACCGGTCGTTAACCCTCAGCACGTAGAAACCATCGCCGACCTCCTCAACCCTATAAGTGGACACAACCACACACCCCACATCTCCCCAACAATCAGACAATAACAAGCCACACAGGCATAAAACACTACCATAAAACACTACGAGACAATAAAAACAATAAAAACAGGAGCCTAATCCAGCCAATCACCAGTCTCAATCTTCTCCGGAATATACACGTCAGCCAAAAACCTCAACCCCTTACTAGCCAAAGCCTCAATCTCCAACTTAGCCTTCTTCTGCAAAAACAACCTCAACTCCCTCCTCCAACCAGGACTCCTAAACCAACTATACCTCATCAACTCACGAGCACGACGAATATCCAAATCCTTAGCCCTAATAATAAAATTCCTCCTCTCCCTCTCACTCAGGTAAGCCCTCTTACCACGACCACCAAAAATATCACTCATACTAACACCAAGAAAACGAGCCCTAGGAGTAGCCAAACGCTCACTCTCATAACTCAACTGAATACTACCAACCTTAAACACACTATAAATATACCAGCCATAAGGATCACTATTATGGAATATTATGCCGAAATTGCCTATAAAGCTATTAGTCCCGGGCACAGCAAAATCATACACATATCCTTTATATTCTACAATCTTAACATTCCTAACTTTAACAACTATGAGGTCGGATTCGAGAATCTCCTGGTACCCTCCAGGTAAAGCATAATCCTTGCTGGCCAATTTCTTCAATTTGTACTTGGACACAGTTTTCTGAGTCGGCTTATAGGAGGCGTCGCCTCGATTCATAGCCCTAATTAATATTCTCTTTAGCTCTTGTGTGAATGGGAGTCCGTACGTGGGCTCGGTAGCTAGTCTGCCCTTATCTAGGAGGATATCATTTCTACCAGTTAGGTATCCATACACTCCTGGAGGGGTTCTGTTAGCATTCTTTGCAATCCTGATGAGAATGTCTTCGCCGTGAATTACTACGGTAGGATTAACTCCCAGCATAAGCAGCAGTGTAACGAACTGTTTGGCAATCACACTATTTCTTGTAGCATAGACAATATCGCCGTACTTATCAATGTGACCGTCACCATCAATCATTCCTTTAATAAAAGCTAACTTGACTGCGCGTGGCGCATTAAACACCCAGTAGGGTATCCTCCTTTTCCTTCCCTTAGCTAGTAGTCCGGAAGCCTCGAGGAATTCCTTTATGGGTCTCGATGAGACTATTAGCTGGACCTCCTGTCTATCGTGGGCAGGTCTATTATATTGTACGACGTGCAGGTTGAATTCTTCTTCGATAGTATTCTTGAAGAATTCGATAAGCTCTTTTTCCTTGGGGTTCAGGCTTATCCTAAAGTATCTCTCTTGGTTAACATTACCGTCAGCTAATAGCATTCCTAGGAGACGTGCTACTCTTTCATTAAAACCTACTTTTACACCGTGCTGGGTGTGCAGGCTAACGTTTAGGTTACTATTCTCGCTTTCAGGTAGTCTTTCAGCTA
>JALVJB010000155.1 GCA_027034115.1 Acidilobaceae archaeon
GGAGGCGTTGAGAATTGGAGTCGTGTGAGACTCTTCATGAGTAGGATTGGCACTATTGGGGTTAAGGTTCTGGTACGGGAGGGTAGGAAGACTAGCGACCCCCTCTCCGGCTTCTTCGCCATCCGAAGGAGTGCTATACGCTTGGAGTCGCTTAGGCCACGGGGGTTTAAGATTCTCTTGGAGATCCTGGCTAGACATGCGTGCCTCCGAGTCGTCGACGTGCCCTACGTGTTCCAGAGGAGGCATAGTGGGAGGAGTAAGCTGGGATTCGGGGTTGTACTGGACTTCCTGAAGCAAGCTTGGGAGATTTCGCCGATGCCCCGCTTCCTCATAGTAGGGGCTACCGGCGTAGCGGTGAACCTCCTAGTCATGTGGCTCTTCCTAGCAGTGACCGGGAGTGTCGACGCCGCTAGTATCGCGGGTATCGAGGCCAGTATACTGAGCAACTACGCGCTCCACGAGGCCTACACATTCCGCCACTACTTCAGGAGGGACTGCCGAGGTAAAGGGCCACTCGCGAGGCTACTATTATACCATAGGGCTAGCCTCGCCGCCATTATAACCACCTACGCGGTTATGAGGCTACTCGTGACCCTGGCAGGATTGAACCCGCTACTAGCACAGCTCGCAGGAATACTCGCGGGCTTCGCATTAAACTATGCGTTATCCGTAGAGACTGTGTGGGAGTGTGGGATCTATGGGGGGAGCGGATGCCAGGGAGGAATACGAGAGGCTGGTGGAGGAGATTAAGCGCTGCCAGAAGTGCCCTCTCCACGCATACCGGAAGAACCCGGTGCCGGGCGAGGGACCCCTAAACGCTAGGGTAATGCTCGTAGGCGAGGCCCCCGGCCGACGGGAGGACGAGCAGGGCAGGCCCTTCGTCGGGATGGCTGGGAGATTGTTAACAAGCATTCTGGAGAGGGCTGGCTTGCCCCGGAGAACAGTATACATTACGAACGTGGTGAAGTGCAGGCCCCCTGGGAATAGGGATCCGAAGCCTGAGGAGATCCGGGCATGCCTCCCCTACCTCCTAAGGCAAATCCAGCTGATAAGGCCCAGGGTTATCGTCGCCCTCGGCAGAATCTCGGGTAAGACTCTCTACGAGCAGGCCGGCCTTAGGTGGCGTGGAATCTCTAAGGAGAGGGGGGTTCCCAGGAAGGCCCGCGTAGCCGGGGTTGAGGTTGTATTGCTAGCCACCTACCACCCTGCCGCTGCAATCTATAATCCAAGGCTTAGACCACTTCTCGAGGAGGACCTAGGTAAGGTGCCCAGCCTGTTGGGGGAGAACGGCGGTAGGAGGTTTAGGAGTCTGGAGGACTTCTTTTCATCCTAGTAGGGGTAGGCGGGGCGTGTAAGGCTCCTCACGCTTGAGAGGTAGCCTAGTATGTACATTACTATGGCTACCGCCGCTATGAGGACAGCTATGCTCCCCGTCAGCCCCGGCTTCCCGGCACCCGTAGCTGGTGCTATTGGCTTGGAGGTTGCATTGGAGGCCGTACTTGTTAGGCTCGACAGTAGCCATACTGTCTCGCTTACCACTGCCTCGTCTAGGAGTTGTATTTGCCCGTTCTTATCGCCCATTCCCGCGAGTACCCCGGCGTAGTCCTTGTAGGCTGGGGCTAGGCCTAGGGAGTAGCCTCTCGTGAGGAGTTTCCCTGCCAGTATGCCGTATATCGTGGCGAGCTCCCGGGCGTAGGCGTCTCTAACATCTCCGGGGCCCTTGTAGGCCTGGATGGAGGCTTGGAACATCATCCTGAGGCTTTCCGAGAGGGCGTCCCTATAAAATCCTATGGCTCCCAGGGGGTTACCCTTCTTCATGTAGGCCTCCGCCTGGCTTTGGAGGCTGTCCAAGATGTCTATGTAGACTAGTAGGTCCTTGCTCCTACCGTAGTTTTCTACTACGTATTTTGCTAGTGTGCGGGCGTAGCCTATGACGCTTGAAGCATAGTCCCTCAGTATGTAGGCCAGCTTCTCTACCTCCTCACTTGTTAGCGAAGGCTTCTCGCTCCTAGAAGCATTAGCTGTTATGATCCACTCCCTGATACTGGTTATCCTTGCGGCCGCGTGGGATAGTTCTGATACTGCACTCATGAATGACTGGGGGCTAGTTGAGTATTTCTCGTAGGCTAGTATGCTACTCCTCGCCGCGGCGATCCTCGTGTAGGCTGTCGCTAGGAATTCAAGGTAGTATATTGAACCGTTGCGCGGGAGCCTGTCGAGCTGCTCCTCAAGATCGTCTAGGCTCCTCGATATGTTCGCAGCTACCTCGTCTAGCGTTCTCTTGGCGTCCTTGTAATCCTTCTCGAGGGCTATCGTCGAGTAGTAGGCCTGGTATGCCCTCATGAGTGCTGTGAACGCTAGGCTAGCAGCCGCGTAGGGGTGCTTGTCTAGGAGTTCCTCGCTCTCGTTCAGGTACTTGTACACCGGGGCGAGGGTTGAGTTCGAAGCGCCTGCTTCCCCGGCTTTTAAGAGCAGGCTCTCGCTCTCGGCCTGCATCCTTTTAGCGGCGTTGATCATGGTCTTGTTGAAGGAGGCTGGTAGTAGTAGTGGCGCTTCCACTCTTGGCTCCCGTAGGGAGTATACGCTGGCTGTCAGGTTGTACAGGCTCGTGTAGGGCTCCCCCTCGCACTTCTCCTCGAGTGTTTTGGTGAGGTTTACTAGGGGGTAGTAGAAGGCTTTCCCATTGCTTGATACTGCTTGGCACTTGACTCCGACCGCTCCCACGCTTGAGGCTAGGCCGTCCGGCGATATTGCCCCCGTTGCTACGAACCACTTGTAGCCGTTTCCCCTGGGGGAGTTTGAGAGGAGTGTGTATGTTACCAGGGTTATCATCATGCTCCCGCTCGGCCCGTCTATCCCGGACTCTGTGTGGAATGTCACATTGTAGTCCATCTTCCTCCAGTCTACCCCGGCTAGGAGGGAGGC
>JALVJB010000156.1 GCA_027034115.1 Acidilobaceae archaeon
TAACAGCCTCGACCGCGCGAGGGTCCCCCATTGTAGCCTTTTCACCGAGTTCCTCGAGGCTATTAATTCCTGCATAGTAGGAGGCGCCTCCCTGAAACAAGCGGTGCCTGGGGAACCGTGGTTCTATTCCCGCAAGGGCGTAGGCAAGCTCAGCGTCCATTGCCCCTAATCCCAGGAAGCCTGGCCCGCCGCTAGTCCCGCCAACGCCGTCTACTATTCTCCCGGCCTCAACGGCTATTGCGCTGGTATAGGCTAGTCCCGCCTCGACTACAATAAAAGATGCGTCCCCCACGGGGACCCCTAGTAGATCTACTTCGCTGTAAAGGACGGCTGCTACTGTGAAGACCTTATCGGCCGTGCCCATGTCGATCTTGTTAGCCTTCCTGTATGCTGGAACAGTGGGGAGGTGTATGACGCCAGGTGTATAGTAGACGTTGCTCCACCTCTTCGAGACCTCAAGCATTACCCTCCTAAGACCGTGTATCTGGTGGCTTCTAGCCAGGTCCTCCTCGTGGACGAAAGTCGCCTCCGCAATATACTCCTCGAGGCTGGCGTCCCTGATAAAGGGTACGCCGTAGCCGGAGGGGGCCGCTATCGAGTCAACACCGTACTCCCTGTCTAAGGCCTCGATCCTCTCGATTAGAACGTGGGGGTCCCTCGTTATCTCCGGCCTAGGTATGGACTCCTCGTAGACTACTCTAACCTCTTCATCATCTAGTAGTAGCAGGTCCATGGAACCCGTGCCAGGATCTACTCCGAGAGCCCTCAACCCCTAACCACCCGGAGGACAGCGCCATAATTATCCACTCGGCTCGACCCGACGAGGCCCCCGCCCATAGAGTCCACTAGTTCTCTCAGGCCCTCGAGGAGGCGGCTCGCCTTATCCCTAGGGGTTAGGGCGTAAACCGTCGGCCCCCAGCTGCTCTGGCACGCGCACAGTCCTCCCGCTCTTAGCATGTACTTGACTATTTCCTCGACCTCACTGCAACAGTACTCTCCCCCCTGCTCTCTGGCCCAGTATTCGCCTAATCCCCTGTTGAACCTTGTGAGGAAGACGCCGAGGGATTCCCAGTCGCCCTCCGCTGCAGTAGGCATTATTCCCATGACGACGAGCCTGGAATTCCGTAGCGCCTGCTC
The DNA here is from genome assembly GCA_027034115.1 of Acidilobaceae archaeon. Classification (GTDB taxonomy): domain Archaea; phylum Thermoproteota; class Thermoprotei_A; order Sulfolobales; family Acidilobaceae; genus Thermodiscus. The sequence goes on from JALVJB010000156.1 coordinate 1,138, forward strand.
CTCGGGCATTGGTGGTAGCGATCCCAGTATCTCCTCCTCTCTCCCCTTCAACTCGAGGATACCTGGCAGGGGCCTGCTGGGGACAGCGTATACTACTACTAGGTCCCCGGGTATTCCCCGGCGGAATACGAGGGGCGGGGGACCCTCGGGGCTCGGAGACCGGTAGCCCCCGTCTATTAGGAAGCCGCCGTAGATATAGGAGTAGAGGCCGAGGCCCGATACCCGGGCCCTTCCCATGGCGTAGGCGATGTCTCTGGGATTAGCCTCCTTTCCGGCGAGTATTGTGGCGGCGTGGGCTATCCCGGTGTATGCTGGCGTGGTTGAGCCAAGGCCCACGTGGGGAGGTATCTCCTCAGCGATCTCAACTCTTACAGGAGTACCGCCTAGCCTCGAAGCCTTGCGGGCCGCTTCTAGGAGATCGCTCCTCTTAGAACCTATCACCTCAACCTCGTCGGAGGGACACACCTTAGCGCGGAACCTGGGGCGTCTGAGAGCGAAGCCTAGGGTTCCGTAGAGGCGGCCTAGGCCGCCGTGGATGTCTATGTTCCCCACGTGGACGTGTGAGGGAGCGCTTACCTCTATGCACTTCAAGCCCTGTCCATCCCCCGGCCTGACCGGTGTCGTTATGCCAGGCTTATCAAGGAGGCCTATCAGCTTCTATGCCACCGGGTGGCGGGTATGGCTGTGGACTATCAGGTTAGGATCCAGGAGGAGGTTGAGAAGGCCAGGGGGTTCCTTAGCATTAGGGACGAGGTTAGGGAGAAGGCGATAAAGGTGTCGCGCGACGTCATAAAATACTCCGGCTGGGCTATCACAGAGATACATAAGGGGGACCTGGAGAAGGCTGGAGAGTATATCTCGATGCTGGAGGACGCGGCCCGCAAGTTCCTGGAACTGGTTAAGCCATACCCCGAACTCTACTACTCGGGCATGGCTAACAACGCGCTGAGCGAGTACGTGGAAGCCGTAGTCTTCTACAGGATAGTGCGCGGGGAAGACATCCCCGGATACGAGGACCTGGGGATACCTCCAGCCCCATACCTCCAAGGCCTGGGAGACGTTGTTGGAGAGCTACGTAGGCTGGCGCTCGAGGAGGTTCGCAGGGATAACTTCGATAAGGCATGGTTCTACTACTCGATAATGGAGGCGATCTACCTCTCCCTGAGGAAGCTAGACCTGCCAGAAGCCCTGGCACCAGGGGTGAGGCATAAGGCCGACGTAGCGAGGAGGCTAACAGACGATACGAAAGCCTTCCTCATAGATCTCTCCTCTAGGAAGAGGCTTACGGACCTCCTGAAAGAGAAGCTAGGGTGACACGATATAAGCCCCCGAGACCCCTCGGAAACCCACAATTGGGGCCATAGTAGTGTCTGATCCTATAAGCGAGGCTTTCCGGAAAGTAATCCAGGAGATATACTGGATAGAGGACCTGGAAGAGGCGGAGCGAACTCTTAAGAAGTACCTAGACATGATAGACCCAGACCTGAGAGAATACCTCCTCGAGAAGAGGGAGAAACTCTGCAAGGACCCCCTCGCAATCATAGAGATACTACGGATAAGCACCGCGGCCGAGGTCGCAGACACCGCAGAGGCGGCCAAGATACTCCTTACCAAGAGCCTGGTAGACTCCGGCTTCCTACTACAATGCACCCCAAAGTGGCAGAAGCTATCTAACGAGGAGAAAGCCAAGATACTCGCCCCCCTCTACAAGGCCAGCTACGGCCTCGAACTAGCCCTCAGGGAGTGGCCCGACAAGGTGGACGAGCTCCACCTAGACTACGCCCTGAAAATGGCTACGATAGCCCTCGACATAGCCGAGGAGAAGGGCATACTAGAAGAGTTCAAAGAATACGTTGACAAAATAGTGGACGAGTACGTGGGGGAAGGGGGCGGGTCCCCCAACTAGGGAGAAAACCCTTATACCCCCTAGTCACGTGAACCATTCTAGACGGACCGGCCGTAGCTCAGCGGCAGAGCGCCCGGCTGTAGTGGGACACGGGCGTCCGCGAGGGGACCCCCGGAGCGGGGGGTCCCCTCGCCCTCAGACACCGGGTGGTCCGGGGTTCGAATCCCCGCGGCCGGACCACCCGCCCCTCCAAAGGGGATCCTACCATTCCACATAGGCCTTAACACACTGAGAACACCCTATCCTGGGATTAGCCGGATTGGCTGTGAGAAGAACCTTTGAGCTCCCCGGGTTGGGGTTAAGCTGGGATCTCACCCGTGTGATGAGAGGTGGGCTTAACTGACCCCTTAGCTCGGGGGATGACGTGTGCGGTCGTAGCTGAAAGCCCTAGGAGCTAAGAGGATGTGGAGCCGGGGCCGGGATTCGAACCCGGGAACGAACGGGTATCTGCGATGGGCACTACGGCGCTGGGCCACTGCAGCCCGCCGCCTTAGACCGCTCGGCCACCCCGGCACCAGTGGATAATCTATAAGCCGGGGCGAGGGTTTAATTGGTTGCTCTCAGGTCTCTCAGCCTCCCGTTTAGTCCTGCTTCTTCGAGCATCTTTGAGACCATGAATTCGGGTATGAAGTAGAGGAGTACTGCCTTCTCGCTTCTAAACTCTATTGTGTCCAGCAGGTTGGACACGTAGTCTAGCCTCTCGGCTAGGAATCTCAGACCGACTTCCACAGGATCGGGCCCCTGGTTTCGGGCCCAGCTTTCGAAGTGTTTAAGGCCTGGCTCGTAGGGCTTCAGCCCAACCTTGTAATTGTGATAGTCTACGACGTCGTCGGCGACTTGGTATAGCACGCCGAGGATTTCACCATATTCGCCCATCTTAGACTCTACTTCGAGAGGGGCTTTGGCGCTAATGGCTCCTAGGATTGTCGCTAGCTTGAACAGGCTCCCGGTCTTCAGCTTGCACAGCTCCAGGTACCTGGAGGCTGGGACGAGCCTGGGGAGGAAGGAGTCCAGTATCTCGCCCCTCACCGTGGCCTCCCAAGCCCTTATAACATGGAATATCGCCCTGAAGCCGAGCCTCTCCACGATCCTCTGGGATACGGGGATGAATAGTAGGCTCGACAGGACGGTCTTAGGGAGCCCGTGCTTTATCCAGGCCGCGGCCCTCCCCCTCCTCTCCACGTCCTTATCTATGATATCGTCTATGGCGAGGCTAGCCGCCTGTACAAGTTCAATGGCCACGGCGGCGTCTAGGGCGTCGTTTACGCTTCCTCCGAGGGCCTCTGCGGTTAGGATAGTGAGGAAGCCCCTGAACCTCTTACCCCCCTCTGAAATATACTTGGCAACGTTTACGAGGTCTCCCTCGCTCATCTGGGTGTTGACTACTTTGTTTAACTCCTCCTCTATTATCTTCTTTTTCTCGGCCCACTCGGCGAACAGCAGCTCCTCCAAGCGCTTCGCTTCCTGCCTGCTCGCCAGCCTGCTAGCCAATTCGATGGTCCTCCGCCTCTATCCTCCGGGGGCGGCGTTTGAGGGGTTATTCTTGTTGTAGGGTGAGTCATGCGGCCTTTAAAAACGAGGGACTATGTAGGTACCTATGCCTATCTACCGCTGGATAGTCTAGAATGGCTAGTATAGTATTGTAACGAAGATAAGGGACTTGTACATTGACAGGAGCGCTATGAACTCGTCAACGCTCAACTCTTCAACGCCTTCGTAGGAGTAGTCGCCGGTGAGCATGAGTTCTACCAGCCTCCTCTGCCAGTAGTCGCCTAGCACGCGGTACCGGGCCCGGCCGCCGACCTTCTCGTACCGGAACAATACTGGGACCTTCATGAAGTCCTTGAAATAGGAGGGGACCCGTTCTAGGAGTCTTTCAACCTCGCCGGGGTCGAACTCGTGTGTCGCACCGGAGGCTAGGCGTATCGACGTTTTCCCTTCTTCTAGCTGGGCTAGTGTGGGGAATTCTTGAGGCCAGTAGGCTGATAGCCTCCTGACGCTGTCCTTATACTTCTCCTCTATTATCTTGGAGCCTTTACCGGGCACTCCTCCTTATCCTCTCTTGTACCTGGCGTAGATCATGGCGTGGTCTCGGTCGAAGGGGTCCAGGTGGACAACGTCTTTTATCTCGAAGCCCGCCTCCATGAGGGTCTTTATCTCCATCTTGTATATCTCGCTGGGCGCTGTCGTGACGTCGATGCTCCTAGCCTTAACGGTCATGAGCATGTATCCGCCATCCCTTAGGAAGAACTTGGCATTCCTAGCGACTATCTCGGCCTGCTCCGGCTGGGCTACATCGGCGTATAAGCCATCTACGCCCTCTACAAGGTGCCTGTACTTCTCGGGGAACCTGGCGTCGCCTAGGATAGGGTAGATGTTCTTCCTCTCCCTCACTATGAGTATTAGATCCCTCATCACCCTGGGGGCGAACTCTACGCCGTAGATACGGCCCTTCGGCCCGATTATATCACTCACGTGGCTTGCAGTGGTTCCGCTAGCGATGCCCAGGTATAGGATCCGGTCTCCCTCCTTTATCGGGAGCTCCTCGAGGCCTTTGAGGAGGGCTCCCGCTAGCTTGCTCCTATAGGCGTTCCACTCCCTATACTCCACTCCGCCATAGTGGTAGAGCCTCTCTCCGTAGACGCGCTGGCCTGGGACAAGGTTCCTTGTGGCCAGCCTGAGGCTTCCATCCTCCAACTCGACGATGTACACGTTCTTCCACTTCGGGTGCTCCTCTACTCTAACAACCTCCATTACGGTCACCTCCTGCCTCTACCACCCCTCCTAGGCCTCTTACCAGGCCTCCCTCTCCTACCCCTCCTAGGCCTCTGCGGTCTCTGCGGCTTAGCCTCCACAGGCTTCCTCTTAGGCGGCTTAGCGTATACCCTCTTAATCTCCTCGATCCTCTTCCTAAGCTCCTCCCTCAGCTTATCGCCTATGAATCTCCCCGTGAAGGCGTCGACCTTAGCCGCTATGGCTAGCTTCGCGGCTAGCGCCCTCGCAATCTTACCCCTCTGCCACCTGGGGCTCCTGTGTATGTCGGGGTACTGGAAGATTATCCCGTGCTTCGGAGGCTTCCCACCGGTTCTTAGGGCCCTGAAGAGGGCTTTCTCCGCTCCCAGCACCTGTATAGTGCTAGCGGGGAGGCGTGCGAGCTTCTCCAGGCTCCCGGCTAGGCTTATCAGTCTTGCTCCTAGTAGTGGGCCTACTAGTGCTGTTATGTTGGGCGCGACCTCCTTCATGATCTGCTCGATGTACTGGGTCAGCCTTGCCCTCAGCTTGTAGAGCTCGTAGATGATTCTCGCAAGGGTTTGGAGTGCCTCTATGTCGAACTCCGATAGGTCTGCTCCAATGCTATTCGCAGCGGCCTCCGCTATCTTCTCTGCCTTCTCCTCGCTAAAGCCCAGTTCTACTAGGGCTTCCTTGGTTATCTTGGACCGGTCCCCCAGCTCGGCCACGATCTTGACGTAGTTCTCGTGGTCCTTGACGAGGTCGTTCAGCTCGGGGAAGTGTATACTGTACCACTCTCTGAGCCTTGCGACATAAAGGTTGACAGTCTTGTCTATGTCATCTATCGCCCTTATTGCCTGCGCCGCCAAGAGGTCCCTCTTAGCCGCTGCCTTCCTCAGCTTCCTGCGAGTGTATTCGAGCTCGGCCTCGAATAGCCAGTCTAGGAACTCCTCCTCGCTCCCAGCGAATCCCGTCTCTACTGCTAGCTTGACTAGGTTCTCCCTTGCATTGAACGCGTACTTGTTAGCCGGCTCCACGCTGGTCTCATAGCCGTGCTTAGCTACTGCACGCGCTAGCGAGTCATCTTCTAAGACTATGACGTTATCCTTGCCTATCCTTTGGAGGAGGTTTGCTAGGAGCTCATGGAATTCTCCCTCCTCGATGCGGAGGGCTAGCTCGACCGCCTCGTCAATGTTGCGGGGAGCTAGCTCGTAGCCTACGAGCTCCCCCTCTTCATCATAGGCGAAGGTGCCTATGATAAGGTCAGCAATGTACACCTTCAATCATTACACCCCATCCACGTAATCATCCTCTATACCAACCCTGCACGGGCCAAAATATAAACTAACACTACCCGGGAGACCCACCCGGAGACGGCACCCTTATAAGGGTACTAGGCCCTGCCACCCTTGACGGTGGAGAAGGAAAATGCCAACCCACGGCTCAATGACGAAGGCTGGAAAAGTGAGGAAGCAGACTCCAAAGATACCAGCCAAGCCCAGGAAGAACCCGCCGCCCAGGCTAAGGAACAGGGTGAAGTACAGGAAACTACTAGAGCAGCCAGCCCAGGTAATAGGCGGTAGGAGGAGGAGAAGATAACCTCTTAGCAGGCTCCTCCACACGAGCGAGGACTCCACAATCATGTATTTTCCCTCATATTTTAAAATAATATAATTATTAGTGGATGGTTATCTTTGGATCTTGGCGGGAGGAGAGGATTACTTTTTGAGGGACCCTCAGGGCGGTTAAGTCCTGGATGAGCGCGTCATGGAGGGACCCCGGAGTATCCCGCCTGGGAAGCGGGTGAGGATTACTAGGGATGACGGGCTCGTGGTTGAAGGCATAGTTATGCCCCGCTATGAGCTGTCATCACCGGACCACCTAGTGGTGAAGCTTGACAACGGGTACAACATAGGGATCCGTCTCGACAGGATAGTCAGGCTAGAGGTCCTGGAGGAATATAGGCGGCTTTCAAAACCCGGAGAGCCCGTGCCTCTCGTCGAGGAGCTAAGCGTCGCTAGGGATAGGAGAGTAGCGGTAATAGGTACTGGGGGTACGATTGCCAGTAGGATCGACTATGAGACCGGGGCTGTGAAGCCGCAGTTAGATGCTGACGAACTAGCTCTATCGATTCCGGAAGCCTTCCAGTACGCCTCCCTCGACGTGGAGGAGATACTGAGTATATTTAGCGAGAACATGAAGCCTAGGCATTGGGAGCTAATAGCGGAGAAGGTGTACGAGAAACTTAGGGAGGGCTATGACGGCGTAGTAGTAGCGCACGGCACCGACACTATGGGCTACACAGCGGCAGCCCTATCATTCGCGTTCCACAAAGGCCTCCCATCCCCCGTCGTCCTGGTGGGAGCCCAGAGGAGCAGTGACAGGCCAAGCAGCGATGCCGCCTTCAATTTCACCGCGGCCGTGCTAACCGCTTCGAGAGCACCCTTCGCAGAGGTAGTCGTTGTGATGCATGGAGAGACAGGGGACTCCTATGCACTCGCACATAGGGGGACCCGTGTTAGAAAGATGCATACCAGCCGTAGAGACGCTTTCCAATCCATCAACGCCCCACCACTAGCCAAGGTTTACCCGGATAATGGGGAGGTAATCATCCTAGACCACCGCTATAGGGAGAGGGGGAGTAGCGAGCCAGTGCTCGAAAACGGGTTCGAGGA
>JALVJB010000157.1 GCA_027034115.1 Acidilobaceae archaeon
CTACTACCCTGGGCTAACGGTTACTACCGGGAACTGCCGACTCTCGAGGAATACCGGGGTCTAATCGGAGCTCTCCGGAATAGTTGAGGCCCGGTTAATCCTTTAAACCCCGGCTAGGCTCGAGATGGCAAGAGGGTGTCGATAGGAGTGGGAGTCTACCAGTGGAGAGATCATAAGAGGCCTACGGGAGGCAAGAGGAACTGGTACTACAAGGTTAAGAGGAAGTACGCGCACGGCCGCTATTTCGTGCCCGCCGTGGTTGAGAGCGAGGAGGAGAGGAAGATAATCAGGGCTAGGGGCGGCAACGTCAAGGTGAGGGCGAGGAAAGTTGCAATGGCAGTAGTCTCCGATCCTAAGACGGGTAAGAGCGTGAAGGTCAGAATACTGAGGGTTCTGGAGACCCCTGCTAACAGGGAGTACGCCAGGAGGCAGATCATCGTTAAGGGAGCTATTATTGAGACCACTGAGGGCAAGGCGGTGGTGACTTCGAGGCCCGGGCAGGACGGCGTCGTTAACGCTGTCCTCCTAACCGAGGCTGAGAAGTAGACTGGTGCCCCTAGGGTTGAGCAGAGAGTACCGTGGGGAGAGAATAGTCCTCTACCCCGCATACTTGGATAAGAGGCTGTCCAGGAGGCTCGGTAGGAGGGTCCCCCGAGACCTAGCAGTCCTCTCGCCCCGCCTCGAAGAAATTGTTACTGCCGCTGAAGAGCTGGGCCTGGACCCCATTGTCGAAGAGGATAAGGCCTACCCGAGGGTCTGGTTCAGGTCTAAGGGCCGCGTGATAGTCCTCCGTAAGTATACTAAGCAGGAAACATTGAGGATGATTTCTTCTAAAATAATAGAGCTTAGGAAGAGGAAGAGGAAGCCGGTTTAATAGGGTTTCCAGGGGTTTACCTGTTAATCCTTCCAAATACCGTGTGCACACCTCCATATTACCGCCCTCCCATCCCCCGGGGCCCGGTGCTACTGTTGCCGGGCAGGTTACTGGTGGGAGAAGTACTGCACTCGACTAAGATGGGATACCTAGTAGCGAGGATAAGCGATCCAAACATGAGGATAAGGCTAGGGGCTCCGGTTGAGGATGATTCGGGTAGAAGAATCGGCCGTATAGTAGACGTGATTGGCAGGGTTGAGAGCCCCTACGCCGTGATAAGACTGGAGGGCGAGCCTCCGGAGCCCGGTGCCAGGGTTTACATGCGCCTTAGGAGGAAGCCCCGGGGGGCGAGGGCTGGGAGGAGTGTGAAGAAGCGTGGCGGGAAGCGCGGTAGACTGCAAGCCGGAGTCCATCATCGTAACCCCCGAGGGCCAAAGGGTGTGCGCGGAGACCGGGGCAGTCATAGCAGACGCAAGCCTAGACGATAGGCCCGAGTGGAGGTACTATCCGAGCAAAGGCGAGAAGAAGGGGCTTGAGAGGAGCTCCAAGCCCTTATCCTTCGCCCAGCACGATGGAGGCATTGGCGCCGAACTGAGGGCTAGGAAGAGGAAGTTCGGGAGCCTCTCGAGGGCGAGACTCCTTAGGAAGAAAAGGTACAAGGCGCCGGTGGGGAGGCGCGACGTACCTTTAATTGACGCCTTCATGCTAATGCACAGGATAGTAGGAGGGCTGAACCTCCCTAGGTCACAGTCAATCCTAGAAATAGCCGGTACCATTGTTAGGAAGTACTTCGAGGAGAGGAGGCGGAGGGGAGAGGAAGCCAATAAGACGACGATAATAAGCTCGAGGGAGCGCGCCGCAGTCGTCATAGCTGCGTTGAAGAAAGCGATAAGCCTCCACAACCTGCCGATAGGCGAGAACGAGCTATACGAGGCCGCGAGCGTGGAGATACCGGAGGCTAACACGCCGGAGTTTAGGAACTACGTGTGGAAGATAATGATGAGGATGAACGAGTTCGGCATCTATAGCGTGCCGAGGGGTAGGGCGCCCGTCTCAGGGATAAAGGCTAGGCTGGCAAGGATAGAAGGATACGTTGTAAGACTCCTAGTCGAGCTAGGCCTCCCCCTAAACCTGCGAGTCCCGACTATGAAGTTCTTGGAGGCCGTGGCGAGGACGGGGAAGAGCCTGTGGGGGAGGAGGCCGGAGGCGGTTGCAGCGGCCGCTGTCTACCTCATAGCTAGGCTTAACGGCTACGAGCATGTCACCCAGAAGCTTGTGGCATCAGTCTATAACCTCAGCGAGGCCAATGTTAGGAAGACCTTCAGGTACCTGATAGAGGACATTGTAATTATCGTCGGAGTATAAGCGCCCTTGTAATCCTCCATACTACATAATATTATAATCTATGGATAATAAACCAATTAGATATTTAGCCTGTAACAGCGCTATACTAAATTATGGAACTATCTGGAACCCGGATAAAAGACGGAAGGGTTCCCCCAAGGCAAGAGTGTGAGGGAGGGGACTATCCGGAGTGGCTGGTATAAGCGAGCTGGAGAAGAAGGCGCTCAAACTTATCGAGGAGTCGAGCGACGGCATACTCCAAAGCGATCTCTGGAAAATGATGAATCTCGACAGCAGGGAGGGCTCCAGGCTCGTTCTAAGACTCGTTAAGAAAGGACTAGTTAAGAGGGAGCAGGTAGTAGTTAATGGTAGGAGGACTTATAGGCTTACACTAGCTAAAACCACCAGTGAGCCTGTCAGTGTGAAAATCGACATCTCCTCTATACTCGACATACCATGCGCCACCTGCCCCTTCATCAACGACTGCGGCCCTAGGAACTTCCACGACCCCAGGCTATGCCCCCTGCTAGACAGGTGGCTGCGGGCCAAGATCCGGGCTAGGGCTCAGGAGAGGGAGATAAGCCGGACAACCTCCATGTAAGGGGCATCCGTCCTTATAGCGGTAGGAGCGTAGTGGCTCCTGCAGGCACGATAGCCCTCTCCCCGTAGCAGCTCGACTAGCCTGCTAACCTTTGGCATACTC
>JALVJB010000158.1 GCA_027034115.1 Acidilobaceae archaeon
ACCTATCCTGGAACCCGTGATCACGTCGTAGACGTGGAAGGAGGACTCGTCTGGTATCATTGATACCTTATAGAAGTAGGAGAATGTCCTCCTACCCAGCCTAACCCTTCTACTACCGGGATCCCACCTGACAACGCTCACCGAGTCCAGGTGGTTCAGGATAGACTCTATCTCCTCCATTGTAAGGCCGTTGAGGGACCCGCTCCTCCAGAATATGTCGGCTATCTCCTCCGGCGTGGACCCACGCTCCTCTACTACAATCCCTGCTATCTGGTGTGAGGCGACGTCGTAGGAGTTCTTGGGCATGAACTGGTCCTCCAGGTGCCCCTTCTCGGACCTAACAGCGATTATCCCGGACTCGAGGAGTTCGAAGAGGTTGGAGCTAGTGACTATCACGCCCCTGCTAACCTCGTCTATCCTGTGGCCGGCCCTGCCGGCTCTCTGCGTCATCGCGACGACCTGTCTAGGCGACATGAACTGGATTACGAGGTCTACATGGCCTATATCGATTCCCAGCTCCATGCTCGAGGTTGCCACGAGTATCTTAATCTCCCCCTTGCGGAAGCCGGCCTCCACCTCCTCCCTAACCTTCCTCGACAAGCTACCGTGGTGAACCTCGACGCGGAAGTTCAACCCCTCCTCTCCAGCGATCCTCCTCAGGGTGCTTGCAAGCCTCTCAGCGGTCCCACGAGTGTTAGTGAATACTAGCACGGAGCCAGGGGTGCTCTTGGAGATCTCGATAATCCTCTTAGCCGAGTTAAGCCAGAATCCCTCATCGTCCCGTACAACCTCTACTTCTATTGAATACTTCTTAGTAGAGGAGTCCTCGACTATTGAGACGCGGCGATTCCCCGCTATCATCCTTGAAGCCTCCCTGGCGGTCGCCTTGGATAGGGTCGCGGAGAGCCCGATTCTCTGGACCCTGAACCTGGAGAGTTTCTGGAGCCTCTCGAGGACTACTGACAGCTCGGCGCCCCTCTTGTTATCAACCAGCTCGTGCACCTCGTCCACTATCACCCAACGGAGATTCCTCCAAAGCCTCTCCCTCTTCTCAAGCGACACTAGGAGGTTCAGGGACTCCGGGGTTGTAACAGCTATATGGGGAGGATTCTCCAGGAACTCCCTCCTGCCAGCCTGCGTCGTGTCGCCGTGGCGTAGAAGCACCCTTAACCCGACTGACTCGGCTATCCGAGTTATCCTAAGGGTCACGTCCCTGTTGAGGGCTCTCAGGGGGGTAACATAGAGGACTCGTACACCGCCTATCTCCCCCTTCTCATCGATTTCCCCCAGTAGCATTGACACCACTGGTAGGACTGCCGCCTCAGTCTTACCACTCCCGGTAGGCGCCATTATCAGCGTGTTGGACCCGGTTAGAACGACTGGTATAGCCTTCTCCTGGATAGGCAATGGCCTCTCGTAGCCTAGGCTTGGCAGCTTCTCCCGTAGCTTCTCGTGCAACAGCTGGAAGACTGACACTATCTAGCCCCTTCCCTCTTGCAAGCCCTCTTGCACTAACCCGGTAGGCTACTCTAGGAGACATATACTCTTCCCCTAGAATAATACTCGTGGCGCTGGCTGGCTTGAAGATCGAGGAGAGGTGTGGGGGCTTCGCTATTGCTGCGAGAGCGTCCTTCGCCGTCGCCTTAGCTTGGATAATATTTTATTTAATTTATAATCAATACAATTATTTTCTCTCGTTTCTACCGGTCCCCCAACTACTCGGCCTACTAGCTGGTGTTGCATTGGGCGCGTACACCCGGAGCCTCCTAGTAGGATATTCGGCCTCAAGCCTCTTCCTATTCAACCCAGGCTCTCCAGGAGAAATCCCTGCCTATTCCGGATACGTAATTCTCCTCACGCTAGCCGTTATGGGCCTGCTATCCTATAAGAGAGGACCCTCCGACTCCGCTATCGAGGCCCTTCTCTGGCGTAGACCGGCGAGGGCTACTCCCGTCCTGGCAACGGCTTCCCTACTCTCAATATACTATTTTCTAGATTTTAAATTTGCCTATAACTCTCTTTACCTTGTAAACGCAGGCCTGGCAGCAGTAATTACTAGTAGAAACTCCGAGACTCTGGGGAAGGCGTTTGCATCTTCTCTAGCAGCCTCGCTGGGACCCGTAGGGCTCCTATGCCTCTCCCTATACCTAGCATACATGCCCCTCCCGCCTCTAAAGTGCGGAGGCCTAGCCCTTCCCGGCAGACTAGTCGCTTACGAGGAGGAGACCTCTTCGACTAGGCTACTCACGGGAGGGCGCAGGTGGAGGGACCGGGGATTAGCCTGTAGTAAACCCTCGATCCCAGTACTGAATCTTGGCAGGAGGGCTATTGTCTGGGCATACTCTATAGACCCGAAGGGCACTGCTCTCATGTTGTCCAAGAGCCTCGCATCGAGGGAGAGGGCGCTTTTCCTAGACTTGGATTCGATAAGCCCCTGCGAGGGTCCCTCTGGGAGAGTTGAAACCGTGTGCCTCGGCGACTACCCCCTTGTCGAGGTTAAAGCATACCTCTCATCCCTGGCCGAGACCGCTAAGCAATACCATATAGTAGCCGTCTCCTCATGCCGAGTGAGGCCAAGGGATATAGCGAGGGAGCTCGCCCTCATAGCGTCTCATACTACGGTTGTGGCCTCTCTGTGCCTCCCAGAGGAGGACGCCCTGATCGCTTCTTCCGGGCCAGAGGGAGGAGGGACCCTCTTCTCAATGCTAGGAGACCCCCTCCTTACTAGAACCGTTCTGGGCAAGATACTCGGCGATAATAATGAAAAAATATATTATTTATTTAGGAAATACAAAATATACTTGTTCTACCCCTACTGCGAAAGACGTTGGGCTGCCGCGACAACTTGAACTCTTTATAAGCCTACGGGAACCCTTCGACTCCAGGTGCCCCGAGTAGTGTCAGAAGAACAAGAAGGGGAGTTAGAGGTCCGCACGTACTCCATCTCGAGCCCAGACATGCTAGAGATTATGCTAGAGTACACTGAGATTCTAGAAAAGACCGTGAAGGGAGAGCTATCTAAGGAGGAGGCAAAGATAGTGTACGTTGAGAAGATACTACCAGTTATACAAGAGCTCCAGAAGAAATACGCGCCGAAGGAGGTCAAGCAAAAGAAGGCTAAAAAAGCGAAGAAAAAGACTACGAGTTCTAAGAGTACGAAGAAGCGGAAGAAGGCTAAGTCTGCTAAAGGCTAGCCAGGCTCTGCTCCTTAACCTCTACCTCGTATCCAAGCTCCCGGAGCGCATCTACTATGACTTCTAGGGGGACCCTCCTGTCGAAGGATAGGACGACGTAGTCCTTGTCCTCGCGGATTAGCTTAACCTTATCTATTATCACCTTGCCGAGTATCATATCGTTCATAGACTTAGAGGGCACTAGGTAATCCTTAAACTTCTTCTTCTGGGTCTCGTAGAAGGCGTCGAAGTTTCTCAGGATCCTATAGGTCTCGTTGACGTCATTGCTCTCGAACCCCAGCTTCTTAGTTATAATGCCTATAAGCTTCTCGGCCTCGTCCACTGGCAGCTTGACGTTCTTATACTTCCCAAAGTCCACCTCAACTACTATTTTTGCCAAGACATTCACCACTCTTGAGAGTGAAACCACGCGGGTTTATTACTCTAAAACCCGGAGATGATCTACTGGGATTAGAGATGCCTGTCAGGGTTGTACACCCGGCTCCGACTAAGTTCAAGTACATAACGCAGACGCTAGCCAAGATAAACGATGAGGGAGACCTTATCTTCTCCCTAGAGGGCCTAATAGGCTACCTCATGAGCCCGGATAAGACTAGCCTAGCCGTGCTGAGAGCCCCAGTCACGGCCTTCGACGAGTACAGCGTCGACGATGAAGTGGTCCTGAGAGTGAGGACCGACGAGCTTAACAAGATAGTTAAGAGGGCCACTAGGAACGATAACCTTGTATTCGAGTATGAGCCCGGTAGCGACCTTCTCAAGGTAATCCTCGAGGATAGGAAGACCGGTGTGACCAGAACATTCTACACCCCGGTAATCGTCCTCGAGTCCAGGGAGGTCAAAGAGCCGAAGATGGAGGGAAAGGCCAAGTTCATCCTAATGTCTGACGACTTCAAGAGCATGATCCAGGACGCCAAGATAGTCGGAGACGTCCTCGAGCTCTATGCCAGCGAGGAGGAGGTAATAGCGCGGGCCTCGGGCGAAGAGAAGGAGTACGAGTGGATAATGAGAGAGGGGGACCCCCTGGTATCCCTCTCGGTCCAGGAGGAGTCCCAGAGCTCGTACACTATCAACAGCCTCCAAGCCCTGACCAAGCCTACCGGGGCTGCGGATAACGTTCAGGTAGAGTTCGAGACTAACTATCCCCTGAAAGCTGTCTTCACGTTCCCCAACACGGAGAAACTAGTTATCTACGTCGCCCCCGCCCTCGCCTAGAACCACTGCTCCTCCTACTCCTGGACCTCCTCCTTCCCTCCGCGGTTAATCCCTGTTCGAGGCGGGAGGCTAGTAGATCGGCCTTAGCCCACTTGTCCTCGTAAGCCGATACTGAGGCGAGCCTCACTATTCTATGGCCGCAGGAGAAGCCCTTCTTCCCAGCCAGGACTACCATGCAATAGGGGCATAGGTTTACCTCGCGCCCCTGGTATCTGCACTTATACACGTAAGCCTTCCTACCACACATATCGCAGGTATACCATGCTAGGGTATTCCTCGGCACGCCGTCATCCCTCACCGCGGTCTACCAAGCGGGCCCGGGAAGGCAGGGCCTGTAGCCCGCCGCGATTACCGCGGCTCCCGGGTCCGGCGCTTGTATTGTGTGCGCTTGTAGGTTATTTAGGCTAGGCCTCTGCGACTAGTTGCTTGAAGCGGAGTGCATCTACAAAAGAATATATATTATTAAATAAAATGTAATTTTCCTTTTTACCTAAATCTCTTATTATAGAGTAAAGCTTTCTTAAATCATCATCAGTGTACTTATACCTGTAATTAACCTCTCTACCCCCCAGCCCGTGGAGCCTAGCGTAGAGGGTCCCCTGGGCCTCGGGAGGAGTCCTCCCCCGTAGAACGTCCCCAGCTATTATAACTCCTGTCTCCTCGTTGATGCGTGATAGGAGTTCAGGCTTGCCCCACCAGTCGCCCCGAGGCTCCCAGGCTAGCTGGAAACCCTTAGGCCAGCATTTCGACAGGAACTCTCTAACATTACGCACGTTATCGTCGGTTGCTTTGAAGCTTGCTGGTGTCTGCAGGACTATTATAGTCGCGCCTAAAATGCTGGCCGCCTTGACAGTCTCCTCCCAGGCCCAGCAAACGGCTTCGTTTATCTTCATGTCCCCGAAGGACTCCTTGGAGTAGGGAACCTCTGATTTAAGCCGTCTCCACAGTTTTGAGTTATACTTGTGCGTAACGAGCATCCAGGCTTTGGCTGTGAACTCGAAGCCCTCTGGCGCCTCTCGGGCTATTTTCTGGAGGCTCTCGTGGACTCGGGGGTCATAGAAGGTCTGCTGCATCTCTACGACGTCTAGCTTCGAGAAGACGAGCCTTCTCGACCTAGAGAAGCCGCATGTGCCAACCTTAATCCTCAACCCTGGAGGGACCCTCCCTACCCACTCTTTCCAGGAATTCCTTAGCCGCTCCGCCGATATAGCAGGTTAGGCTGGTGCACAGTACGTCCGGGTTTAGATCCTTTATCCTCGAGTAGGATTTCCACCAGTCCTCCTCGCTAGACTCCCATTTATGCGATAAGCTCCCCAAGGCGTCGCCTATGGCTAGTAGCCGGCCGTCTTCATCGTCTAGCAGTATTGACTGACTCCCCGGCGTGTGGCCTGGTGTGTGGACCACGCCCACGGTTAGGCTTCCTACTTCTAGGCTCGCCTCCCCTTCCCGGATCTCTAGGCCTACAGGGGCTGGGTGGAATACTAGGCCGTAATCGCTGGAAGCGGTCCTCTGGGGGTCCCCCTCCTCGATCCACCGGGAGTCGGGGGGTCTAGCCGCGATTATGCTCCCCATTTTGTGGAACCACCAGTCTCCCCCAGCATTGTTAATGTGCCCGTGCGTATTGACGACTAGCTTGGGGCTTAACCGGGCATTACCCGGCAGGACCTGGGCTATTGCCTGTGAGAGCATGGCTAGAGAGGAGTCCGTTCCCGACCCCGAGTCTACCAGTATCCATTCTCCACTATCTAAAATCATTATGGCTACGGCGTCGAATGGTGTGGCGAGGCCTGGGTAGAGTAGTAGCCTGCTGTGCTTGGTTAGCCGGAATACTGTCGTATTTTTCACACCCGGGGTGATTTAGCCTATTGGTGCTTCGAACCCTTTAAGCTTTGCAAGCATGACCACGTCGAGCTCTTCGATCTGCCTGCGTAGTGTCTCGGGGTCGATCTTCGCCCTGGAGAGATCAACTACTAGTGTGCAGTTGCCGCTCTCGCCTCGAGCTATGGAGGCGCAGCGCGTAGCGATAATATCGACGTCGAGTTCCGCGAGCTTCTGGGTTAGCTTCGCTAGGGCTCCCGGCTTGTCGAGGAGTTCTACCTCCAACTCGTATACGTCTTTCAGCGAAGCCGATACTGGTGAGACCGTTATCTCACGCTTGTCTAGGTCTGCGATCAAGACGACTACCATTCCGGGCTCGATGTCCAGGGCCTCCCTCATGGTCTGAGGTATGGTTACTCTCCCCTTAGAGTCCACCTTCGCTAGGCTAGTCAGCCTCATACCCACAGTACCCCCACTACCAAACACGTTATACGAGTGCTAGTAATTTAAGGCTACTCCGCCTTCGCTTACCACTCGGAAGCCAACATCGGGCCTGCTAGTATAAATTCATAAACTCTACGGGTCGCCTCGAGATTAACCATGGGGGCTATACTAGATGAGGAAGCTCTACAGGGTCTATTACAGTACTTTCAGCGACGAAGCACACGAGAACGTGAAAAAAGCTATCAGGGAGAAATACAATGCCCAAATCGTAGATCACCCCTCCCGTGTACACCCAGACTTCCGCTTCATAGAGATCCTCCTAGAAACCCCTGGGCTCGAGGAGGAGATACGCGACCTGGTAAGAGACCTAGCAGAGACCCTCCACGTTAAAGTCGACTGGATAGATACTACGAAGTGAAGCGGGGATGCCTCCGGGTAAAGTAAGAATCTATCCCAGCGAGCTACACGAATACGCCTACTGCCCCCGATATTACTTCTTCCACGTCCATCTAGGCCGGAGGCTAACCCTCAGGGAGAGGCTCAGGATGCTCCTCGGCAGGCTTTTCCACTGGGTTAAGGGGGTTCCCGACAAGCTGAAGGGTAGGCACGTTGAGGAAGCTATAGAGGTCGAGGTCGGGTCTGGGATCGTCCTGAGAGGCAGGCCGGACTCCTTCGAAATCGGATCGGATAGTGTTCTAGTAATCGAGAGGAAGAGCGGGCGTGGCCCTCGGAAGGGGGTCTGGATAAGCGATTCCACACAGGCTAGTGCATACGCCTTCATGCTAGCCAGGCTCCTCGACGCCAGAGACGTCAAGATTAGGGTCGAGTATGCTTCCAAGGCGAGGAACTCTTCCCTCGACGAGGAAAAAGTCTATAGATTATTAAAAATAATTGATGAGATTATATTAGTACGCGAGTATGGAATAGTGCCCTACGCTAAGAGGAGCCCCCGCCGGTGTGCTAGGTGTCCATTCCGCGAAGTGTGCGAGCGCCTAGACAGTGAGACGGGGGATCTCGAGGTCTACGAGCCGGGGAGCTGGCTGGCCAATATGGATATAGACTCGTCTTTCACGTGAAACCCGGGTCATCGAACGCTTTAACCTCTGAATGAAGACTAGCCGGTTGTAAAGGGGAGAAGCCCGGGGAAGACTATGGCGCCGGAGGACAGGATTGAAGCGCTGGTTCACGAGATCTACGACGGCCATGTTAGGGCGAGTATTGAGGCGCCCGTGAGGGACCCTCACGACGCTCGCCGCATCCTCGAGGAGAAGTTCGGCCTCCTCGTCGACGAGAAGACAATAGCCATAACCTATGCAGCCTTTCTAGCGAAGAGGCCTGTCCTTTTCGAGGGACCCCCGGGAACAGGTAAGACTGAGATAGGCGAGGCTCTATTAGAACTGTGGAGCGGCAAGAGGCCCTTCGTCCTGCCATGCAGCGAAAGCTACGACGAGTATAAGGTCATAGGAGACTTCCACCCACTCATGGCAATGAAAAAGGGGTTCAACGAAGAGAGCTTCATACCACGCCCCCTCCTAGCCGCAATGATTCTTGACACCGGTGTTCTCATAGACGAGATCCGTAGGAGTAGCGAGGAGTTCCAGAACCTCCTACTCGACATCTCGGACAAGAGGAGGATCATAGTGCCAGAGCTGCGGAGAACCTTTACTGCCAGGGGAATAGGCTTCCAAATGATATTCACTAGCAACCCGGAGGACATAGCGCAGAACGATCTCAGCGACGCCTTCCTGAGGAGAGTGGTTAGGGTGCGCTTCACATACCCCTCAAGGGAAACCGAGGCTAAGATAATACGGATACGCTCTAAGAGGAATCCCCTCATCCCGCCCGAGGCTACCCGTGCAATACTCGACGTTATCAGCCTTCTAAGAAGATCCGGGGTCCAGCACAAACCGGGTACCGCGGAGGCCGTCCTCTGGGCTAGGATGGCCCAGGAAGTAGCCCGGCTCGAGGGCTCCACCACGGTCGGCCTTAACCACCTTGCCGAGACGGGGCTATCAGTACTTGCCAAGCGGGAAGAGGACGAGGATGAGGTAAGAGAAGCCCTCTCCCGCATGCTAGGTGTTAGGATTGATTAACGAGGGAGAGCGCGACAGGCTCGCAAGCCTCATAGTTGAAGCGGCCTGGCGCCTGAGGAGTGAGGGCGCCAGGATTAGCACTGCTGAGATCGTCAAGGCCGTAGAGCTCGCCGAAGCTTACATGAGTTTACTCGGCAAGAGAGAGCTTAGCCGCGATGAGTTGGAGCTCTTACTCTGCTCCTCTTTCACAATGTTTCAAGGAGACTGTAATACGTTGAAGGATGCGCTCGCCCTAATAGAAGGTGGGAGGAGGCTGAAGGAGAGAGCCGCTTCCATACTATCGGACATAGAGAGAGATCTGGAAACCATTGGGGGAAAGCCTAGAGCGAGGATCACTAAAAAGAAGGCCACACGCGCGAAGAGTAAAGCTGAGAAGGCCGAGAAGATAGCAGCCTTTTACAGGTTGAAGAGAGCAGGAGTGATAAGAGGGACGCCGGGGAGGGAGAGGATAGTAGATAGCTCCCAGATCCGCCGCATAGCCCTTGAACTAGCACGCAGCGGAGCGAGCAGTCTAGATGAAGCTGTAAGGAATATGGAGATGCCGAGAGAGTGGGACGGCGTTCTCGACGCGGTTGAGGCCGGCTACCATCCGGGGGAGCTCGCTGAGGCTAGCGAGAAGAGGCTCCTTAAACTAGCTAGGGCGGCTGAGCGTAAACATGATAGAGGTCTACTTGAGAGTGTAGCGGAGGAGCTCGCTAGGAGGTTGAGGTGCGGATATAGGGTTAGGGACCCCCACGCCGTCGCGTCAATACTAGAGAAAGCGGGTGTAATGACTGATACCCTGAGGAGGATCCTTGCACTCGAAGCGCCGATGGCCTCCCAGCTATCCCCGGATAACCTGGTCAAGGCCCTGGAAGCCTCTGACTACGAAAAGGGAGGGCGCCTACTAGCCTCTGCCCTTGAGAAAATGAGCCGGGACGAGGCTCTCAGGGTGATCTCAAGGGTTGATCCTCGATACTTGTGGAATCTCTCGAAGAGAACAATGAGGAAGCTAGATGATAAGTCAGTAGTTGCAGCCTACTACGCGTCTAACGCTATCAGGGAGTCCCTTCGCTATTTCGAGACGAGTGATGAGAGCCGTGGCGATCTAGCCAGCGATTACTTGGAAAAAGCTCGATCGATGAGTGAGAATATTTCCTCGTCAATCATAGATAAGCCGGTCCTAGCCGGGTTAATCGAGGAAGCGTCCGTATACCTCAGGCTGGCCGAGTCCTTAGGAGGGAACCTAGATCCGGGGTTGCTGGAAGGGGAGCTACGTAAGATAGGGTATATTGAGGGTATTCGCTTCCTGAGGAATGCATACCGGGTTGCCGGCGAGGAGTTGAGGAGAGTTATCTTATCCTCTATGGAACGCCTCCTCTATAGGCTTTCCTCGCGCGAAGGCTTACGCCTCTTACCGGTAAAGCGGAGGTCGAGGGTCCCTCCTGGTAGGGTTGACGTGCGCCGTAGCCTTTACTCGATCATGCGCGTTGAACCCCAGCCCATTACCTATCTTAGAAAGCTGAAGTCTGCGAGGCTCTCTCTGGCCCTAGATATGAGTGGCTCCATGTTCGAGTATAGCTCCTGGGCGATAGGCGTTGCCAGCCTCTTCTCTAATAACCTTGAGAGACTAATATTATTCTCTCACGATGTATCCGTGTACAGGGAGCCTATTACTAGGAGGATGCTTGCCCGGATTCTCCTCGAATACGAGTTCGAGGGTTATACTAACATATCTAAAGCGCTTAGAGAGGCCGGCGCTTCTACTAGGAGTAGAAGAGTCGTTGTCGTCAGCGATTTAAAACAGACGGTCGAGGACGAGCCGGTGCCGGCTGTTGTTGAATCCCTGAGGAAGCTCGGCAAAAAGATTGTCTTCATAGTACCCTCCAAGCATGACGAGCAGGCGAGGATGGACGTTGAGAGGGCTGGCGGAATAGTAGTTCCAGTGAGGGACCCTCGAAGAATGGCAGGCGTCATTCTTCGCGTACTCCTCAGGGGGTAGGCCCGTATAGGCGGGAGTATTCTATTAAACCCCGATACTACCATCCCCATCCACCGGGGAGATAGGGTAATAAACCAGTAGTAGCAGGCGCTACCGGGGGGTTGCAAGGGTGGCAAAAGACCTCGAAATCCCGCCAGAGTGGGCAAGGTTCAGGTATAGAGGAAAGACGCTAGAAGAACTCTTAGAGATGCCATTAGACGAGCTAGTAAAGCTTCTACCCGCTAGGCAGCGTAGGAGCCTTGTACGGGGCTTCACCCCGGCACAAAAGAAGCTCCTCCTAAAGATAAGGAAAATGAGGAAAAAGGTTATAGAAGCTCTTAAGAAGGGGAAGAGGCCCCCGGTCATAAGAACACATGTACGGGACCTCGTAATCCTACCCGAAATGGTAGGCTACACGATCGCTGTTTACAATGGCAAGGAATTCGTCCCCGTGCGGATTGTCCCAGAGATGATCGGCCATTACCTAGGAGAGTTCAGCCACACAACCAAGATAGTGCAACACGGCGAGCCCGGACTGAAGGCTACCAGGAGTAGCTTACACATTGGCAAGTAGCGGGGTGCTTGGCTGTGCCTAGGTGGAAGTATAGCTATAAGGTCCGGGATGAGAGCCGGATTGCTAAGGCGATGATGTGGGATGTCCCCGTCCACCCTAAGGTTATGAGAGAAGTGGCCGCGGCAATCAAAGGCATGAAGCTCCAGGACGCCAAGAGATTCCTCCGCAATGTTATCGCTAAAAAAGAAGCCGTCCCCTTCAAGAGGGCTCATGGGAAACAGGCTCACAGGAGGGGGCTCGCGGATAAGTGGAAGTGGCCGATTGGAAGGTACCCGGTGAAAGCTTCCAAGTACATGCTCAAGCTACTGGACAACGTGGAGAATAATGCTGCTAATAAGCAACTTGATGTTGAGAGGCTCAAGATAATACATGTCGCGGCCCATAAGGGGGTCACCTTGAAGAGGTGGATGCCCCGGGCTTTCGGGAGGGCTACTCCTAAGAACAGGGTTCACAGCCACGTAGAGATTGTTGTAGAGGAGGTGGGCTAGAATGGTGAGCAGGATCTATAGGATATTCCTGCAGCAGGCCCTCCTAAGGGCCAAGGTGGACGAGTACCTAGCCCAGAACTTCTACGAGGCAGGATACAGTGGAGTGATACTAACCCAGTCGGGGCTAGGCACCAGGATTCACATATACGCGGAGAGACCAGCCCTGATAATAGGTAAGAGAGGCTCTACGATTAGAAGGTTAAACAACATCTTCCAGAAGGTCTTCGGCTTCGAAGGAGTACAGATAACTGTGAGCGAGCCCGAGAACCCGGAGCTAGACGCAAGAGTACAGGCCTTCAGGATCGCCAGGAACATCGAGAGGGGCTTCCACTTCAGGAGGGTCGCGTTCGCAGCGCTAAGGAGGATAATGGCTAACGGAGCCCTTGGAGTAGAGATAGTTATAAGCGGTAAGCTGACAAGCGAGAGAGCTAGGTTCGAGAAGTACACCGCGGGCAAAGTATACAAGTCCGGTGATAACGTCGACATACTAGTGGATAGAGCTATAGCCCATGCGAAATTGCCGAAGGGAGTGATCGGTGTAAAGGTTACAATAGCGAAGCCCGGCGAGCCGGCCGATTTCATTCGGATAAAAAGCGAGGAAGAGGTCAGGGACATCATAGCTAAGCTCAGGGAGGAGAGCGAAGAGGAGTCCCTCCCAAGCGAGCTCGAAGAGTTAATAGAGGAGGTGGAGGAAGGTGGGGAAGCACAAGCTTAAGGCTTCAGAGCTAAGGGGGAAATCCCGGGAGGAGCTGGAGAAACTCCTTAGGGAGTTCCGGAGCGAGCTCATAGTATTGCGCCATAAGGCTGCTGTAGGAGTGCTCGAGAACCCTGGAAGACTCAGGGAGCTCAAGAGGAATATCGCCCGTATACTAACCATTTTACGCGAGAAGGAGATGACCGCGGAGTAATGCGTAGAACCTCTAAGAATCTCGTTTACCACGAGCTTATAGGCCTAGAAGTAGAGGTTCTAAACCACCCCGATCCTAGTGTTATCGGGGTTAGAGGAGTCATCGTATGGGAGACTAAGAAAACCCTTATAGTATCCTCGAAGGGCGAGCGCCTGGTAATACTTAAAACAGGCGGGTTGTTCCGCTTCAAATTGCCCCATGGTGAACTCGTAGAGTTGAGGGGAGACCATTTAATGGGGACCCCCATAGAGAGGGCTAGGAGGATACTCAGGGGGAGATAATAGGATGCCCGCTCAGAAAACGGTGAAGAACCTCAAGATACCCGGTGTGAAGCCGCCGGAGAAGACGTGTAGCGATCCGAACTGCCCTTGGCATGGTAGCGCGAGGGTTAGAGGGGTAATACTCGAGGGTACTGTCGTTAAGGCTAGGGCCAAGAGGACCGTTGTCGTAAGGCACGAATATCTCTATTATGATCCTAAGTACAAGAGGTATGAGAGGAGGAGCAAGAAAATCCACGCCCACCTCCCGGACTGCATAGAGGTTAAGCCAGGCGACCTAGTGGTGATCGGGGAAACGCGGCCAATCTCTAAAACCGTCAAATTTGTAGTACTTGGCGTTAAGAAGAGTAGTTAAACCCCGTGTAGGAACCCGGGTAGGGAGGGAGCCAGGTAATGCCTAAGAAGAAGAAGTATGGGGCCGTGCTGTCGCGGACTGGGATAAACACGGGCTTACAGGTCGGCAGCTACGTGAAGGTAGCCGATAACAGTGGTGCACGCGAGGTAATGATCATAAACGTGCCCGGAGTGAAAACCAGGCTTAGGAGGCTTCCATTTGCAGGTGTAGGAGACCTCGTGGTTGTAACCGTGAAGAAAGGGACTCCTCAAATGAGGAAGCAGGTTACATACGCTGTCGTAGTGAGGCAACGTAGACCCTATAGGAGGCCGGATGGCACCTGGGTATCGTTCGAGGATAACGCCGTGGTAATCGTAGCGCAGGACGGCACCCCTAAGGGCAGCGAGATAAGAGGGCCCGTTGCTAAGGAGGCAGCTATGAGGTGGCCTAGGATAGCTAAGCTAGCCACTATCATAATCTAAGGGAGGGGAGAACGATGGCGAGGCTAACCGAGAGCAGGCAGCCGAGGAAGCAGAGGAAGGCCTACTTCCAGGCTCCTCTCCACAGGAGGCAGAAGTTGATGACGGCCCCGCTTAGCAGAGAGCTACGCGAGAAGTATGGAGTGAAAAATCTCCCGGTGCGGAAAGGCGACAAGGTTAGAGTCGTGAGGGGCGACTTCAAGGGCAAAGAGGGCGAAGTTGTAAGAGTAGACCTCCGCGAGTATAGGATCTATGTTGACGGTGTAACGATCGAGAAGGCCGATAAGACTCCCGTGTTCAGGCCCCTCCACCCCTCTAAGGTGGAGATTATCGAGTTGAAGCTTGACGATTGGAGGAGGAAGATAATTGAGCGGAGGGGTGCTCCCCCGAAGGCTCAGGTTGAGGGTGAAGAGTAATGGCTAGGATGGGTGGTCAGAGGAGGCTTAAGGCTCTGGCGGCGCCAAAATTCTGGCCTATTCTACGTAAGGAGCATAAGTGGGCGGTGAGGCCTAGGCCCGGGCCCCACCCTATGGAGTACAGTCTCCCCCTACTCCTAATAGTGAGGGACGTTCTGGGATACGCGAAGACCGGGAGGGAGGCTAGGAAGCTAATAGCTGAGGGGCATTTCAAGGTCGACGGTAGGGTCAGAAAGGATTACAAGTATCCCGTCGGCTTATTCGACGTAGTAGAAGTAGTCGACACTGGAGAGGCTTACAGGTTCGTCCCTTATCCTGTCAAGTTCTTCAAGATGCACCCAATACCTAAGGAAGAGGCGTCGATTAAGCCTGTGAGGATAAACAATAAGACAACCGTTATGGGCGGGCACATCCAGCTCAACCTGCACGACGGTAGAAACATACTTGTGAAAGTAAAGGATCCGAGAAACCCCATTGAGGACGTTTACAAAACAATGGACACCCTCGTGATAACAGTGCCTGACCAGGAGATAAGGCAGCACTTGAAGTTCGAGACAGGCTCCCTAGCGATAATCGTGGCAGGCCGTAACGTGGGAAGACTCGGCCGCCTACTTGACATCCAGAAGGGATGGGGGAGAAAGAGGAGCATTGCCACACTTGAAGACCCGCAGGGCGGGAAGTTCCAGACGAGCCTCGAATACGTCTTCATAATAGGTAAGGATAAGCCCGTCATTAGCTTACCGGAGGGTGCTTGGAAATGAGCATGCCTGTACCGCCGGAAAGGGTAGCTGAGATCCTGGAAGACTGGCAGAAGAACCCCATGCGCAAGCCTAGGATAGCGAAGGTCACAGTAAACATAGCGCTAGGCTACAGCGGTGAGAGGCTAGTAAAAGCAGCCAAAGTACTTGAGGAGATAACCGGGCAGAAACCCGTCTACAGGAGGGCCAAGAGAACCATAAGGGCCTTCGGAGTACGGAAGGGTGAGAACATAGCGGTCATGGTTACCCTGAGAAAGGATCGGGCACTGAAGTTCCTAGATAAAGCCCTCGAGGCCGTCGGCAGGAGGCTGAAGGCCTCTAGTATTGACGAATTCGGGAATATCGCGTTTGGAATCGAAGAGCACATACTCATACCGGGAGTAAAGTACGACCCCGAGGTCGGAATACTCGGCATGGATGTTATAATAACCATTGAGAGGCCCGGGCACAGGATAATCAGGAGGAAGAGGGCTAGGAAGAAGAGGGTCCCCCGCCGCCACAGGGTCACGCCCGAGGAGACAATGGTGTTATTAAACCAACTCTACGGTGTTACCTTCATCTAGGGTGGATAAGGCATGGGTAAGGTAAGGCCTCCAAAGCCCAAGAGGATGGGCAGAGGAGCCCAGAGATGCCAGAGGTGTGGTACTCGGGATGCCGTAATCCAGAAGTACGGCCTATACCTGTGCAGGCAGTGCTTCAGGGAGATCGCCCCCCTACTAGGCTTCAAGAAGTACAGGTGATGAGCCGTGGTGATGCTTGACACACTGGCAAATGCGCTTGCAACGATACAAAACGCTGAAATGAGGGGTAAGAAGGAGGCGGTGATAACCCCCGCATCCAAGCTAATCGCCGCTGTTCTCCGAGTGTTACAGCAGGAAGGATATATCGGTGAGTTCGAGTATATCGACGATGGCCGCTGGGGCAAATTCAGGGTTCAACTGCTGGGCCGGATAAATAAGACAAACGTAGTCAAGCCTAGGATCCCAGTTTCCTACAGGGATCTACTCCAGATGCCCGAGAGCCTCCGGAAATACCTGGCTAGCAGAGACATAGGTGTCCTCATACTATCGACCAGCCAGGGAGTAATGACTCATAAGGAGGCTATCAAGAGGAAAATAGGAGGCGTACTAATAGCCTACGTCTACTAGCTACCGAAGCCTTCCTCGACCCTCCATATTTACTACTCCTAGTATTACCTGTTTCCTTGAGGAATGCCTATAAAGGGGTCTCAGTAGGGGTAGATGGTGCCTGGGTAGGTGTGAGGTAGCATGCCAAAAGACGTGCACGTATCGAAGACCGTTGAGATACCGGAGGGAGTAGACGTTACCATTGAAGGAAACAAGGTGACCGTCACCGGTCCAAAGGGGACCCTCACGAGAGAGATGCCCCGGATCAAAGGAGTCTTCATGCGCAAGGAGGACAGTAAAGTTATAGTTGAAGCCTACTTCGCAGATTCTAAGAAAAGAGCCATGGTTGGAACCATAGCCGCCCATATCCGTAACATGATCACAGGTGTTACCAAGGGATACCGCTACAAGCTCAAAGTAATATACAGCCACTTCCCTATCAACCTTAAGGTCGAAGGAGACAAACTCATCATATCAAACTTCCTAGGTGAGAAGGCTCCGCGAATAGCGAAGATCCTTCCCGGAGCGAAGGTCACAGTTAAGGGAAGCGACGTTATCGTGGAAGGTATCGATATAGAAGTTGTAGGCCAAACCGCTGCGAATATAGAAATGGCAACTAAGATCACAGACAGGGATAGGAGAAAGTTCATGGATGGGATTTACATTTATGAAAAGGAGGTGATTGAACAGTGAGCGAGGGAGCCAAGAGTATAATAAAGGAAAGGAGGAAGCTCCAGGAGAAGATAGCCCGGAAGAGTAAGCCCGTCTTCCGCAGGTATCTCTCTTGGCGCTTCTGGAAGTTCGAGCGGAGAGAGTACTGGAGGAAGCCTAAGGGTAATGATAACAAGATGAGACTTCAACTCAAGGGTTACCCGCCCATTGTAAAAGTCGGATACAGGACCAGTAAGGAGATCAGGGGCCTTCACCCGAGCGGCCTAGAACCAGTTATCGTATCGAACACTCGTGAGTTAGAGGAGCTGGATCCGGCTAAGCATATAGTTGTTATATCCGGCAGTGTCGGGTTACGTAAGAGGCTGAAGATAGTCGAGGCCGCGAGAGCTAAGGGATTGAAGATCGCTAACGCATAGGCACGTGAGGGGGTGTACCGGAGTGGACTATAGGCTTCAGAGGAGGCTCGCCGCGGAGGTCTTCGGCGTCGGCGAGAGCAGGGTCTGGATAAGCCCGGATCCAGAGAACGAGGAGGAGATATCTCAGGCCGTAACTAAGAGGGACATTGTCGCCCTCTACAAGAGGGGCCTTATCGATGTTCTACCCAAGAAGGGTAACAGTAGGGCTAGGTGGAGGAAGAGGCACGAGCAGAGGCGGAAGGGTAGGAGAAGGGGTTATGGTAAGAGGAAGGGAGCCGCTACGGCTAGGAGTGATCCTAAGGAGGAGTGGATGAGCAGGATTAGGAAGATTAGGAGGTACTTGAAGTGGTTGAGAGACCACGGCGTAATAGACAGGAGCACTTATAGACGCTATTACAGGCTCGCGAAGGGAGGCGCATTCAAGAGCCTAGGCGACCTGAAGAGGCACATGGCTGAGGCTGGCGTGATAAGGGAGGGAGCATAGAGATGGGGCATGGACCAAGGTACAGGGTGCCCTGGAAGAGGAGGCGTGCAGGTAAGACAAACTACTATAAGAGGCTGAAGCTAATCAAGTCTGGAAAGCCTAGGATGGTTGTTAGGAGGAGCCTGAAATACATAACTGTTCAGCTAGCTGAAGCCCGCATCGGCGGGGATAAGATGATCGCTGTTGCCCACAGTAAGGAGCTCGAAAAGAAGTATGGGTGGAAGGGCGGGACTGCTAACACTAGTGCTGCCTATCTGACCGGGCTTCTAGCCGGTTTTAGGGCGAGGCTAGCAGGCGTTGAGGAGGCCGTTTTAGATATTGGTCTAGCAGACCCGGTGCCCGGCTCGAGGGTATTCGCCGCGTTGAAGGGAGCCCTCGATGCTGGCCTGAAGATCCCGCACTCCGAGGAAATACTTCCTTCGGAGGAGAGGATTCGCGGAGAGCATATTGCTCTCTGGGCGGAGGATTTAGCCAAGAATGATCCGGAAAAGTACAAGAAGCAGTTCTCCAAGTATTTGGAGAGAGGATTCAAGCCGGAGGGCCTTCCCTCTCACTTCGAGGAGGTAGCGGAGAGGATTAGGAGAGAGTATGAGGTAAAGCTTGCGAGGAGCGCCTCGCAGGTTGGGGGTGTTGAGCAGTGAGTGTGGCCAGCCAGAGCGTGGAGGAATGGGTGCCTCGTACGAGGGTCGGAAGACTCGTCCATGAGGGCAAGATTACTAGTATAGACGAGCTCTTCCGGAGGAACCTACCTATTCTAGAGCCCGAGATAATAGACTACCTCCTGGGAGAACAGTTAAAACATGAGATAATAGACGTAACCATAGTTCAAAAGATGACGGACGCTGGTAGAATAACGAGGTTCCGCGCAGTAGTAGTCCTCGGAAACGAGGACGGCTATGTAGGCCTAGGAAAAGGTAAAGCTAGGCAGTTTAGGGAGGCCGTAAACAAGGCTCTCCGCAATGCGAAGCTCAATATTACTCCAGTCAGGAGGGGTTGCGGTAGCTGGGAGTGCACCTGCGGAGAAGCCCATAGCGTCCCCTTCATTGTCAGGGGGAAGAGTGGAAGCGTCGAGGTGATACTAAAGCCTGCTCCAAAGGGCACGGGCATCGTGGCTGGAGACGTCGCAAAAAAGGTCCTAAAACTCGCTGGAATCCGAGATGTATGGACGTTCACCAAGGGGGAAACCAGGACCAGCTATAACTTCGCTAGAGCAGTCTACCTCGCGCTCAGGAACACCTACAAGTTCATGACTCCTCTCGACTGGTTCAGGACGTGAGGTGAGTAAACAATGCCACTCTATCTCATCATAAGGCTAAGGGGAGAAGCTGATATACACCCCGACATTGAGAAAACACTCAACTTACTAAGACTAAAGAGGAAATATGCAGCTTCACTATACCACAGTAGCCTGCCCGGTATCGAGGGAATGCTGAGGAAAGTGCAAGACTGGGCTACATGGGGCGAGATTAACAGAGAGACCCTAATAGAACTACTGAAAAAGAGAGGCCGCATAAGGGGGGACAAACCGCTCACCGACGAGTGGGTAGTGCAAAACCTAGGCCTCTACGGGGGCATACCAGAACTAGCAGACAAGCTACTCGCCGGAGAATTACACTACCACAAGCTAGAAGACAAAGGAGTCAAGCCCTTCTTCCGTCTCCACCCGCCGAGGGGCGGGTTCAAAAAGACAATCAAGCGGCACTTCACAAACCAAGGAGAGCTAGGCTACAGGGGAGAAGCAATAAACGACCTAGTAATCCGCATGCTCTAAAGGAGGGGTGTAAGTAGATGGTTGTCAGGAGGAGGAAGAAGAGCAGGAAGCTAAGGGGCCGGAGCCGGACAATGAGCTGGGGACAGATAGGGCAGCACAGGAAGAGCGGCGCTCACGGAGGTAAGGGTGCCGCTGGCCTCGGCAAGCACGAGTGGACATGGACCATCAAATACGCCCCAACATGGTATGGTAAGAAGGGGTTCAACCCACCAAGAATAAGGGTCGGATACAAGCCACGGATAGTCAACCTCACACGAGTCTCAGAAATCCTCGAAGAACTCGAGAGAAAGGGTAGACTACAATACGAGGGCGACACGCCTGTCATAAACCTGGAAGAAATGGGCTTCCACAAGCTCTTAGGAGAGGGCAGAATAAGTAAGCCAGTAAAAATAATCGTGCCCGCAGCATCGGAAACGGCAGTTAAAAAAGTAGAAGAAGCTGGAGGCACTGTTGTAACCAAGCAAGAAGAATAACCCAGATCCTATTCCACGGTACTCTCTCAATCCTAAAAACGTTCTAGGGATACTCTTTCATAAGCTAGATATCCCTACTTACGAGCTTGGTCGGGGTTCTCACACTTGCCAGCCAACAAGCAGTGTATACGGAAAACGTCGATAGCGGAAACCCTAGTTGAGACGATACACCTAGTAACAGCGTCCCACATTAACCCTCTAGGAATCCTCCACGGAGGCGTCGGACTACGCTGGATGGTCACGACCGGGAGCCTAGCCGCGATGAGGGTCGCCAGAGGTCCTGCCCTAATAGTTCACTTAGATAACGTGTTCTTCCTTAACCCTGTTAGGCTAGGTTACAACGCTGTAATATCCGGCTGGGTAGAATACGTTGGAAGAACGAGCATGGAGACCACTGTCATAATGGAGGAGGAAAACCCGGGAACCGGCGAGCGCAGGCTCACCACGGCAGCTCACATGACATTCGTTGCAGTAGACGAGAAGATACGTCCCCGCATCATACCTACATGCCTAACCCCCTCCTCTCCATTCGAGGAAGAGCTTATGAAGCGGGCTAAGGAGAGGAGGAAGCGGAGAGGCCCTAGGCTGAGCCCCAAGGATCTCAGCACCCCACAACCCCTCATCCCAGAGTACAAGCTAGTATCCTACAAGCTAGTCAACCCGGAAGACACCCTAACGCTAAACGTGATGCATGGTGGAAGACTACTCTACCTAATGGACGAACTAGCCGGGATAACCGCTATGAAGTACGCTAAAGGAGTGATGGTTACCGCCGCGATAGACGCTACCGACTTCGTCCATCCAATCTGGGTGGGCGACATACTAGAGATACACACAGCTTTAACATTCATTGGGAAAACAAGCGTTGAAGTAACAGTCAAGACAATAACAACCAACCCCTGGACGGGAGAAAGATACCACACCACCACCAGCTACTTCACACTAGTCCACTTGGGAAAAGAGATGCGCCCAGCCCCAGTACCCCCATTCAAACCGGAACAACCGTGGCAAAAGGAACTCTACCAGCAAGCCCTCAAACGTAGAAAGCTAAGACAAGAAACGCTAAGCTACTTCAAGCAAAGCTTAGACAAGATAAAACCACCGCTTTCAAGGAAGAAGCAATAAGGCCAGATTCACTCAGGTAAACTTTCGACTCTTACTATCGCTTACCAGCCAATTTGCATGGAGACTTGGATAAGGAGAGTC
The DNA here is from genome assembly GCA_027034115.1 of Acidilobaceae archaeon. GTDB lineage: Archaea > Thermoproteota > Thermoprotei_A > Sulfolobales > Acidilobaceae > Thermodiscus. Next base: position 21,106 of record JALVJB010000158.1, read on the forward strand.
CAGCCCCGATGCAAACTACTAAACAAGGTGTATGTTTGGTGGGCCCGGGGGGATTTGAACCCCCGACCTCCGCCGTGTCAGGGCGGCGTCCCAAGCCAGGCTAGCGAGAGGGAAGGAGCGGAAAACTCATGGAAGTTAACTACAAGGGTGGCGGCACCGCCGAGACCACCCGTGGATAACCGGTTGGTGGCCGGGTTCAGGGAGTGGGTGGAGGGGCAGGTTAGCGGGGACACGGCGGAGTACTATGCAGGCGTCGTGGGGAGAAGGGCGTGGCCCCCGACGAGGCGGAAGCATGTGAAGGCGTGGAGGAAGTACGTCCAGTTACTCTTCTCCGTGGGGGCGGATTGACTGGGGGAGGATGCAACAATACCTGACATTCCTCCGTCTCGGCGGCAACAGGCGGGAGACGCAGAGAGCGGTACCAGTCGAGATGATTCTAGGGTATAAGGAGATAATGGAGAGGAACGGGCTAGGAGGCCTATACCTGCTACTCCTAGGCGGGGCTAGACTCAAGCACATACTAAGAATGGTTGAGACCTGGAGCCCCGAGGAGGTGGTCAAGCATCCAACCGGGGAATTCGAGCCACGCCTAGCTCTCGGTGATGGATGGGCAATATTCTACCCCGGAGTAAGGGAAGGATCGAAGAGGGCGGACTCCATATACTTCCACCTCACGGGCGGGAGGGTTAAGGATACCACAGCTAAGCTACCGTCAACTAAAGGATAAACTGCGAAAACTGGGTGTGCAGGCAAAAATTGTTTAGGATGTTTGTCAACCAAGTCCTGGAGGAGCTAGCGCACAAGCACAACATCCGCCTCGGCGCCGTGAACCCGATAATGTCGATGGAGTTGAGCATAACGGGCACGAGCTACGTGAACGTGCGGGACTGGGCCGACAAACTATTCGGCATCTACATCAAGTGGCTGGAGGGGAACGGCTTAATCTGACTTCTCCTTTTTCACCAGGGATGCTACCTCCTTCACGAGTTTCTCAACCCTCTTCTGGGCGGTGGCGATGTCCTTCTCTTTGCACCAGCTCTCGTAAAAGCAGATATGCATAGTGTTGGCGGCGTACCAGGCGTCGCTGACCCATTCGCCGAGCTCGTCCTCCAGCCTTCTCTTCCACTCCCACAGCTCTCCATGACTAGTTAGCCGCTTCTCCTCCTTCCAAAATGCATAAGCTTTAACCGCGAGAGCCGCGGCACCCCATAGTTTCTCGGCGGCCTGCCGGACATTACCCTTCCCTAGCTCCTCGCGGGCCTCCTCCAATAGGTCCTCTGCAGCCTCCACATACTCCAATGCCCTATCCTTAGGGTCAAGGCTCTGGCTCAGAACCTCAACAAGATACTCATCGACGCTAAGACCCTGCCTCTCCGCCTCCTCCCGGACACGCCTGGCTAGACGGCCCCGGATAACTAGTGCCTCAGCCAATCCCAACGCCCCGAGAATAAAAATATAGGCTCCGCGGCTAAATAGAATGGACGCAATGGCGGACGGGAGCACGTAAACGGCTAATGCTGTTGAAACGTAGCTCACAGAGCAGTTCGTGAAGTAGGATGCGGAGAAGGGTGCAAGAAACCCTTACCCCTGCCGATAACCCTCGTGCGGGAAGAGTTCAAGGTAGCAATAGAGCATATCTGGGGGGTACCCAGAGAACTACACCCCGCTACCGCCGCCAATAACCCCAGCAGAAATACCCGGCCCGGCACCGTTAGACCAGCTATACCCACAACTATCAAACACCACCTTCTCCACCTAACAGTTTCTCTCAGTTCTGCTGGGCTTCAACCCTTTCTTTTGCTACTGGTTTTGGCGAGACCTATATTATGCTCTTGGAGTTCTGGTACAAACAGCGGGGGTTACGGTACAGCGTTCGCGGTAATAGTATTAACACTAGTCATAATCGTGGGAACATACTAACCCCCTCCACACGCATTCTCCCCGAGATGGTTTAAGGGATAACTATTCCTCCCGCCTACCCTACGGCCACCCGACACTCACTTTAATGGCGTAGATGGTTTGAGACCCTACTCCGCTCTTATACATCATTCTTTGTTAACCGCAAAAGTATTCGGGAGGGTATCGGGATAGATACTATCATGGTTTCTAGGTATATAATTTACTATTATCTCTTGGGAAGACCACCCAGCATATACCCCTTAACCATCAAATTATCTGTTGAGATATTCATCCTTCTCTGTCGAGACGTCGGCGTTGTGGTAAACATGTTTACCCGCCGTAGTTAAAAGTTAACTACAATCGGGTGATGGTATATGTCTTCGGAGAGGGAGATTGACTCTCGTAATCAAGCGGGTCAAGGGAAGACCGTATGTCTATGAGCAGTTCCGACGCGGCGATATGATTGTAACGAAGTACATTGGCCCGCTCGAAGAAATAGTTAGAGTGTTCCAACTGTACAAGAGTCTCGGGAAAGTCTAGAAGCTCTCTAAGAGGGACCTGCGTCGTCTCGCCAAGATACTTCTCCAGGAGTACGAGAAAGCTATTGACAAAGCGGTGGAGAAGCTCTACACCCGCACAAGTGTAGTTAACTCGATGGAGAATCCGCGGGAGCCAAATGGAGCTTGGTGGGCCCGCGGGGATTTGAACCCCGGACCTCCGCCGTGTAAGGGCGGCGTCCTAACCAGGCTAGACGACGGGCCCCCAATTATGCTATACCCGCCTGAGTAGCCGGATTTAAATTATCGCCCCTCCCTTACGGGTGCACTATTGTACCAGCTCTCTCCCTTTCAATTACTACTCTAGCTAGTAGATCCGGGTCTCCGTGTAGGAAGTGTATTCTTATCCTACTGCGCTTGGCTATTTCTAAGGCCATTTGGTCTAGTAGTTCGTATCTTCCTGGGGCTTGAGGGTTCCCTTTTATGATTTTTTCTAGCTGAT
>JALVJB010000159.1 GCA_027034115.1 Acidilobaceae archaeon
ACGGCGTATTTGCAGCTGGCTTGCTCGAGGGTCCCGGTCCAGTTGTCCATGTCCATGTAGGCTATGATTTGGGGTCCCCACTTGTCTACGAGCTTGCCTAGGACTAGGTCCTCATCGTTCCAGGCTAGTACTAGCGCGATTACTCTGGCGACTGCTATGGTGTCTTGGGGCCGCCATGGGGCTGGTTTTTGGCCTAGTACTCTATACTCTACTGGTAGGAGGTTGTTCTCCTCCGCGTATCGGATGTAATCGTTTACTCCCTTGGAGTATGCGATGAGTATGCTCTTGAGCTTGGCTAGCTCTGGCTTCTCCTCTACCTGGAGCCAGATCTCCCTAATCACGTGGTTCAGGCCTATGCTGTGTATGAAGACGTCGTTATCGTATCCCGGCTCTCCTACGAGTGCCGAGAGGTTGCCCTCCCCAACCCTCCTCAAGAGGTCCATCTGGAAGAGCCTCATGCTGGCCGATACCCATCCGAGTGCGTACACGCCTGCCTCATCAGTTGAGGCGTAAATGTGGGGTACGCCGTACTTGTCCCATACAACGGTGGCGTTACCGATGATCTCAGCCTTATAGTCTCCGCTAGGGAGGCCCGCTGCCAGTGCGGCACCTGTCACGCCATGTACAGGGTCTAGGAAGGCTTGCAGGATTGGCGCGGCGTATGGTATGAAGAGGAAGAGTGCTCCTAGTATGGCCGCTAGTACAGCCACTAACCTACGAGGCAATAAGGCGGACACCGTTTCCTCATACTAGTACATGGTAGGGGGAATAAACCATTATTCCCAGGGAGTGTTTAGAGGAGGCTAGGCGGTCTTCATTATAATTATCTTTACGCCAGGTATCCGGACGGGCTCGAACGTCCTGCCAGTGCCATGGTAGAACTTGCTGAACCACTCGTAGAAGTGGAGCCTTAGGCTGTGGGCGAAGGCGATTATCGCTTCCAGGCCTGCGACTAGGAGGTTTCCGAAGGCGTAGACGAGTATCGCTGAGGATATCGCTACTATGTATGGGATTGAGGAGGCACCGGCGATGAGGTAATATAACTCGGTGAAGCCTAGCATTAGGCCAGCGTGGGCTAGGCCTAGGCCTAGAATTCTAAGGAAGCTGGGGATGTTGCCCATAACCATTAGTAGCATCTCGTATACTTCTAGGAGTGCTTCCCCGAGCCCGCTTAGGAAGCTTTCGCCCTCCAAAGCGTATTCTATGGGCTCGCCTAGTAGCTTCCATATGATCGCTGCGATCGAGCCCCAGAATACTATTGCGGGTAGTATCCCTCCGCCTCCCTTGTTGAAGATGGCCTGCTGGATAACGTGGCCGGCCTTAGATGCGTCCGGTATTAGGAAGAAAGGTAGCGTAGCGCTAGTGAAGAAGAGGAACACTGGAGCCTTTGAGAGCACGGCTCCCAGCTTGTCACCCTTAAGCCATGCATCGACTATTCCTAGGAATGTGCCCAGCATTAGCATGAAGGCGGCAAGCCATAATGCTATGCTGATAATGTTGAAGAGGAGCTGCCTTAGAACCTCGTATCCCAGGCCCTTCTCAACGGCGAAGGTAGCCTGCGCAAGCGGAGGAGCCTCGTACCCCAGGCTCTCCCAGAACCTGATTATCCCAACCTTCTCTGCTCCTAGAGTGCCGAAGAACTCTCCGGCTAGGAAGCCTGTAACCATGCTTGCAGCTCCTAGCACCGAGAGTATGTAGCGCCAGTCCGGGTCCCTCTTCTTGAAGTACCATAGGGCGAATAGGAGTACTAGGAGGCCGTGCCCCATGTCGGGGAACATGAGGGCGAAGAATAGGGGGAAGGTGATCGCCATGAAAACAGTTGGAACGATCTCGTCCGGATCCGGCTCTCCGAACATTCTCACTAGCTTGTGGAAAGGCCTGATGGGCTTTGGGAGCTCGACTTTAGTGGGAACCCTCTGAGCAGCCCGCTTAACGCCCAGGCTTAGGATTATGAAAGCGGCGCCGCTCGCCTCGTTGAGGGCGTCCCTTATCTTCTTGCGATCGCTTTTATCAATAAATCCGCGGAATATCGCCATAGTCTTAGTGAAGAGAGTGTTGGCTAGGATCCTCGCTGCCTCCTTAAGGGCGTATAGGAGGGTGTAGTACTTGTCTAGTTCTCCTTTCATTGATGATAGCTCTTTTACTATGTTATCGGCCTCCTCTTGGAGCTTCTCTATAAGCTCCTGGACTTTCTCATATGCCTGAGCGGGGGATCCAGGCAGGTCTATGGGTATTGCCAGGGGCATCCACTTCAGCTTCCTCAGCTCGCCTAGAGCCTTCCTCGTGGAGGCAGGAGTGCCGGCCAGCGCTACTGCTATCGTCTCCTCTCCTACTACCTCGTAGGCTATCACTACATCTTTTACCTTCCCCGCTATCTTCTCCAAGTCTCCTGGCTCTCCTGAGACGAAGCCCACAGTGTATGCTATCCTAGTCGCGTCCATGGCTTTTCTCACGTCGGCGTCAACATGCTTTACCATCTCCAGAATACTCTTAACAAGGACTAGCTCCTTCACGCGAGACTCTATGGCGGCAAGCCTTTGAACACCCTTCTCGAACGCCGCTTCAACGCTCTTGTACTCCTCCTGGATTTTCTCGAAGGCCTCCTCCCAGCCGCCCGCCTTGAGTTCGAGGCCCTCAACGTGCTGAGGCTCTAATCCCAGGGCCCTATAGTAGGACTCCACCCTAGACAGCTTCTCGCTTATCCTGGCGAGGAGCCCCCTGTAACGCCTAACAACATACCCGGTAATCTTCTCTCTAGGAGGTTCATCTACGTGGAAGACTCCAATACTAGCGAGCTTAGCTACTACTGCATCGTAAAGGCTCATCGGCACTGTTATAACCAGTTCTTCGACCTTTCTCGGCAGTAGCACTTCTACCCAGCCCCGGAGACTGCTGTCGACTTGACGGGATT
>JALVJB010000160.1 GCA_027034115.1 Acidilobaceae archaeon
ACCTAGCAGTAACAGGCGTATTCGTGACAGGAGGAGCACTGGGAGGCTATCTGGGGGCAAGGCTAGCCTCGAGGTTAAGCGATAGAGCTCTCCGGATAGCGTTCTCCATATTAGTTTACGCAATAGCAGTATATATAATTATGACTATTATCTTATAATTTAAAATATTGATTATCAGAATAGCGTTAGAAAGAAACATTGACAAGCCGAGACAGATATATAGACTTAGCGCCTGAGGATAAAATAACAGATAGGATTCATAGGCGAAGACCCCTTGTACCGGGTTCAAATAAGAAGGTTCAAAAGCATAGACGACTTATCAATAGAGATAAAGCCTATGACAATACTGATTGGGCCGCCAGCATCTGGCAAGAGTAACATAATGGAGGCCCTCTACCCGCTAGGGTTGCCGGGAAAATTTTATAAGGTTAAGGAAGAGTATGATAATAGATTAGATTTCTTCTGCAAGAATGACAGTAATTTTAGGGCTGTATGGAGAATAGAGGAGCCAGAAGATATTTACCCGGACTATAATTATGATAACCCTACGGAGCTAATATTATATATTAATAATAAAATTATTGAAAAAGTATCTATTAACGCGGACATAGAAGGAGTAACTCTTAACTTCATGCTCGAGAATAATATGCAAAACGCGGATTCCAATAAATATATAAAAGATATAAAAATACGTATGTCGAAGAATAAGAATTATTGCCTTATTTCTAGTAGTCAACCTCCCTCCTCGGTGTATGACCTTATATCAATTATTAATAATTATTCAAATATTAATAATCTTATTGAGATAAGGTATTATTCGTTAGATAAATATAATATAAATAAAAGATTTAAAACAATAGTAAGTTGCACTTCAAAGAACAACAATATCGCCTCAATGTGTAAAGTTCCCCGACACGTGCTCGCCGAGTCCGCTATAAACTTGGCATGGAGAGCATTACGCAGCCCCAATGTTATAATGGATATTAATAGCTGGCTCGACGAACTCAACGTAGGCATCGAAATATTAACTAAGAACAAGCCTGCTATAGAGTTCTATGAAAAACCGATTGAAGTGAAGCCTAATCTATTATCAGAGGGTATTCAGAGAACTCTTTATTATATTATAGCAGTCTCATCAGCTATAAATTATTATAAGCTTAAGAATGTTAGACAAATTCTGCTCCTAGAAGAACCGGAAGCTCATGTATACCCCTACATCACAAATCTACTAATCGACTATCTCGAACGGGGAGTTAAGGAAGGTGTCTACTTTGTAATTTCAACTCATAATCCGTATTTAGTTGACTCTATTGCTGAAAGGATAAAAGAGAAGGACCTAAGCATCTATTATATCTATAAAGACGTAGGGGTTAGGAGAACTAAGGCTATAAAGATCACTAGCGAATTGTTGAAAAAGTCCGAGGCATACGCGCCCGGCGATTTCCTCTTGACAACCCCGGATGAGATTAATAGGTGATGAAACTCTGAGACTCCTTGTCTTTGCCGAGTGCAATACTGAAAAGACTCTTGCTAGACTGCTCTTCAGCGACATAAAAGAGTGCAAATTAAAACACCGAGGAGGCCTCACCCTGACGCTAAGAGGGCTCGACGAAACAGTTGAAAGAGAGAGTGATAATGAGTACGATCTCATCGGTATGATATGCGACTTAGAGCGTGGCACCATTATGGAGGTAGGTGTTAGGAAGGTGCTCGATAAGTATTTCCGGAATAGCGATAGGAATGTTGTAGCGGGTTGTGACCGCGGAGGGATATACCTCTATAAGAGGGGAAAATTGTTTGCCATAGTTTTTGATCCTAATTTCGAAGAGGCCTTATCGTGCTTGAGCGAAGATTTCCATGCATTCTACGACAAGTACAAAAGCAGGGTTAAGAGGGGAAAATTTCAAAACAAGCTAGTGAAAGCAATGCTTAGCGATGAGGTAATTCTGAAAGCGGTTTCAATTATTAGGACGATGCTAATTGGGGGCTAGCCGAGTAGGAATCCTTATCATTCTACCCCCTCCATTGGTGATAACATTTATTTATTGTCGTTCACAATTAAAATTTACAGTGGATAGTTCCTGGAGGGTGTCCCTCATGGATGCTCGTAGTAGTAAGGTATTGTTGGCTACCGGGGTAGGTTTAGCTTGTTTATACATTGCTATGGCTCCGAGGAGCCCTCTGGGCGGCGTCCTCCGCCGGTGGGCTGGGTCTTGGGCTGATGTTCTTGAGGGCCTGGTCGGCGTCTCGGCTATTGTTCTCGTCTTAGCCGGCTATGCAGGGTACCTGTACTCGAGGCGTCCGAGGAGCATCGCCCGTTACGAGTTGCTGCGCCTCGCCGTCTTGCTAGTGTGGATTACTCTAGCGGAGGTTGTGTGGGAGGTTTTGTATGGTGGCGAGGGCCTCGCAGAGTACCTAGTATCCCTATTGCTCGCTAGCCCGGCAGCAATAATCATGGCTTCCTACGTCGAGAGGAAGTACAGGCCTCCCAGACAGTTTATTGTAGTAGTCTCCTTGAAATCGTCCGAGAGGGATTCAAAAGATCGTAGAGAGAATTAATCGAGGAGGCTTCGGAGAAGCTAATGCTTGCCGTTGAGTCACCCGTCTCCATATGCTCAATTCACGCGTACTCGTCGTGTATAGGCAATAGTCTATCCAATTGCCGGACTCCTCCGCGATTCCAACCAGAAAATCATAAATACTCTTTTCACCTTAATGATCCCCTTAATCTAAAATACTAAGCTTTCCTGGGATACACCTCCACGCATCCTTTTCTTAAAGATCAGATAATGTTTTAAAATATATGGGGGTTTTCGAGGCGGCGGATTTGCTAGTTTTAACCATCTCCCCCGTCTCCACCGTACCATGGCACAAATGTATTCAAGACATACATTT
>JALVJB010000161.1 GCA_027034115.1 Acidilobaceae archaeon
GGTTACGACTGCGTTAGGGAGGCCGTGAAGGCTAGGAGCGTATTGGGCGTCATGTTGAGCGTGGAGAGGGGGTTCTTCTGGAAGCTCACAGGACGGGAGAATCTCCGCTACTTCGGCATGCTCTACGGCCTGGAGTCGCCTAGGCTCGAGGAGAGGATTGATGAGCTCCTCGAGATCACAGGCCTGAAAGAGCTGGGAGGCGACGAGAAGAGGTTCGAGGATATGAGCCTTGGAATGAGGGCTCGCCTAGGGATAGCGAGGGCCCTGTTGAGGGACCCCCAGGTCCTCGTCCTAGACGAGCCCACGCTAGGCCTCGACCCGATGAGTGCTAGGAAGATCCGGGCGCTCCTCCGAGACCAGGCGGGTAGAGGAAAGGCTGTACTCGTGACTACTCACAATATGGTTGAGGCCGAGAAGATATGCGACAGGGTCGGGATTATAGTTGACGGCCGGATAGTAGTGGAGGGTAGCGTGGCGGAGCTCAAGTCGAGGGTGAAGAGGAGGGTCCCCCTAACACTCACGCTTAAGGGTGACAGGGGCGAGGTCGAAGAGCTGGCCCGCAGGCTAGGAGGACTATTAGACACGAGCGAGGATAAGACGAGGATCCGCCTCCTAGCAGAGCCTGGAAGGGAGTATGATGTAATTGAGGCGGCTATAAGGACCGCTAGGAGTAGTGGGGTAAGGGTTCTAGAAGCCCGTGTAGAGGAGCCGACGCTCGAGGACGTATTCATAGAGGTGGCTGGTGGCGAGAAGTGGCGTTGAAGACCGTCTTCAAGGCCGAGCTACTGATACAGTACTGGTGGATTAAGGGTAACAGGTGGCTAGCCGGGCTCTGGCTACTATGGCCATACATGGCTGTGGTAGTCCTCTACGTGTTGGGCACCAGCTATGGGAGCCTCGAGAACCTCGCCAAAAGCCTAGGAGTAGACGACCCAATACTCTACCTCTTCGCCGCCAGCAACATAGCATTTGCGGCCACCGGCATCATAGACACTGTAGTAGGGATCGCCACCTGGCACAGGTGGATAGGAACGCTACCCTACGTCTACCTCCAGCCGAACAGGTTCTCCTCATACCTAGTGGTGAGCGGGCTGGCCAGCTCCCTCTTCAACATTATGGAGAACTACCTGGCAATCCTACCAGGAGTACTAATATACTCGGGGCTCCGGGGAGGCCTCGGTCTAACAGTAGTCCTCCTAGTATTAGTCATCGGCAGCCTACCCCTCGTAGGAATAGCAGTCGCCGCAGCCCTCGCCAGCCTAATAGCGAGGGAGGAGGGCAACGTGCTCAGCTTCCTAAACCCCCTCCTACTCCTACTCTCCGGGGTATTCTACCCGGTAGAAGTACTCCCCCGGCTACTACAAGCCCTCTCAGCAGCGGTACCCGTGACCTACGTGGTCCAGGCCGCTCGGCTCGCCGCCTCCTTCCGGCATGGCCCAGGAGCCGCCCTCTACTATGCTGCTTATACTCTCGGCCTCATGATAGTCTTGTACAACACCCTGAGCCTCGCGGTCATCGAGCTAGGAGAGAAGAGCGCCAGGAGCAGGGGTGCCATCGCTTGACCGGGCTCCTAGTCAAGGCGAAGGCGTCGCTATGGCTTCACATGGTGAGGACCGCGAGGTACCTGACTAGCTCCCTTAACTGGGCTATCAGCGATGGCTTATGGGTCACGATATACGTTTTGGGAGCGCTAGCCTTCACCCCTCCCTCCCACTACAATGCTGTTGTACCAATGGTCTTTTGGGCCGTCATAGCATGGACATTCATGAGCTTGTCAGTATGGGTTATTGGGAACTGGGTCCGCTTCTACATATCAATGGGAGTCTACGACGAGCACGAGCTCGCAGGCGTGGATCATGCAATGTTCCTCTCCTTCCGCGTAATACCCCTCCTAATCCTCACAATACTCTCGGTAAGCGTTGTAGCCCTATTCATCTACATCGTGACAGAGGTGGCGCCAACAATCCTAAACCCGGGCCTCCTAGCCCTCAGCCTCGCAGTCATACTCCTCCAATCCACAATCTACGGGCTAATACTAGCCTACGCCAGCATGGTAACCGAAGCCCCAGCACCACTACTAGACTTCCTAAACTTCTTCCTATTCGTCGCCGGTGGAATAGCAGTTCCTATACAAAGGCTGCCGGGCATGCTCAAAGCACTAGCACTACTCACTCCCTACAGCTACCCGTCAGAGCTACTCAGGCTATCAGTGGTGCCCGGCTACAAGACATATCTCCCACCAGCCCTCGACGCCATAGTCATGACGCTCTACACCACCGGGCTCCTACTCCTCTTCCTGCTGGTCCGGAGTAGGGTCCGGGAGAAGGCGAGGAGGGAGGGAGTCCGGGGAATAGGCAGAATGTAGGCCTCCTCAGCGCTAACCGATTAATTCCCGGGAGACACCGTCAACCACGGTGAAGACCGGGATGTCTTACATTAGCAGGCACATTGTAAGGCCCGGTGAGGCCAGGGCGCACGTGGGGATAATCGGTGGTAGCGGCCTCTACGACCCCGGTATAGTAGAAGACCCCGTCGAAGTACGAGTCTACACCCCCTACGGGGAGCCCAGCGACTTCATAACAGTGGGCAAAATCGAGGGGGTGCCAGTAGCCTTCCTCCCGAGACATGGGAGGGGCCACAGGATCCCGCCCCACCGGATAAACTATAGGGCCAACATCTGGGCCCTGAAGAGCCTCGGAGTGAAATGGGTAATAAGCGTCTCAGCCGTGGGGAGCCTCAGGGAGGACTATAAGCCAGGAGACTTCGTCGTGCCAGACCAGTTCATAGACATGACGAAGAAGAGGGAGTACACATTCTTCGACGGCCCCATAACGGCTCACGTAAGCATGGCCGACCCCTTCTGCGAAGACCTAAGGGCAAGGCTAATCGAGAC
>JALVJB010000162.1 GCA_027034115.1 Acidilobaceae archaeon
GCGAAGTGGGGCTTAGCGGAGGCTACCCGGTCTATGGCCCAGAAGTACTCCTCCTCGCTCATACCCCTCCAGGCGAAAACGTTTACCCCGTCCTCCACTAGGGCCGCCGCCACGTCGTCCTGCGTCGAGAGGGGGTTCCCGGGGGCCAGGTATACTTCGGCGCCCCAAGCCTTCAGGGTGCGTGCTAGCACCGCGGTCTCCTTAGTGACGTGTAGAACCATTGACACCGTGTAGCTCTCGAGGGGCTTCTCGCCGGCGTACTTCTCCCTGAGCCTCATGACAACTGGCATGTGTGCCTCGGCCCACTCTATCTTGAGCCTGCCCTGCCCCGCTAGTTGGGGGTCCCTCACCTTGAACTCGACCATGTCTACTCGCCGGTGAACCGGGTGGCCGGGCGGGCTTCAAATAAATAACCTGGCCCTCTACAAGCCCTGGAATCGCCCCTAGACGCTGGGGGCCGCGAGCCTGTAGGGTGCGGGACCCTTGGGTAGGAGGAGGAAGAGGAGGAAGAAGATTGTCAGGCGGAGGAGCATGCCGCCACGCTACTTCCAGTGCCCCCGCTGTGGTAGCATGACTCTCACGGTTGACTTCAAGAAGACGGGGAAGCCCGGCGTTAAGCTGGCTATCGTTAGGTGCGGCACCTGCGGGCTCCACTGCGAGCTGGAGGTCCCCGAGGCCCTGGAGAGAGTCGACGTTTACAATAAGATAGTTGACCTTGTCTACGAGGATAGGCTTGATGAGTGCGCCCCCAAGAGCGAGGGTGGGGAGGAACTTGGAGAGGCTCCTGCCGAGGCTCCTGGAAGCGAGGAGGAAGAGTAGGCTCCACTTCACCCTAATAGACCCCGACAAGGACGGCCCCGACAGGGCGCGGGAGAGGGCGTTAATAGCTAGAGAAGCGGGGTCCGACGCTATCCTCGTAGGCGGTAGCACCGGTGTGAGCGAGCCAAGGCTCTCCCGGGTAGTAGAGGCTGTAAGGGAGGCGGGGCTCCCAGTCATACTGTTCCCCGGAAACCTTAACGGTCTAACCCCTAAGGCTGACGCCGTCCTATTCATGACCCTACTGAACAGCGACGACCCCTACTACCTCTCCGGCGTCCAGGTGCAGGCGGCGCCGATAGTGCTACGCATGGGCCTCGAAGCCATACCCACGGCTTACATAATAGTGGGCTACGGGGGCGCCGCAGGCTTCATTGGGAGGGCCAGGCCTATACCCTACGAGCACCCCGAGCTCGTAGCAATACACGCTCTAGCAGGGGCATACATGGGGGCCCGTGCAATATACCTCGAGGCCGGGAGCGGGGCGCCCCGCCCAGTACCCGTGGAGGCTGTAGCATTGTCTAGGAGGCTCCTATCCCAGGCGGGATACGAGGGCCTCCTAATAGTTGGGGGCGGCGTGAGGGACCCCCAAGTAGCAGAAGCCCTAGCAGGGGCCGGTGCAGACGCCCTGGTAACGGGCACCCTGGCCGAGGAGGAGCCCGGCAGGCTTAGAGAGGTGGTTGAAGCCTTCAAGAAGGCCTAACGGCACCCCGCCGATTCAAGGTCCCCCTTATACTTCCCCCGAACCGCCTCAGAAGCATCTATACCCGTGAGGTTGGCTATGCTCAGGGTCCAGGCCAACACGTCGGCGAGCTCCTCAGCTATCCTATCCCGGTCACCGCTCCTCAGGGCCTCGGCTAGCTCACCCACCTCCTCCACAAGCCATGAGAAAGTCTCGAATAACCCCCTCTCCCGGTCCCGTTCCAGGTAGGCCTTCCTCATAGCCTCCTGGAAGCACTCCAGCGTTAGTGGCACCGGAGGGTCCCCCAGTAGGCCCTAGAGGCGGGGTTAAGGCTTATAGAAGCCGCTAGTCGACCAGGACGGTATAATGGGGATGCCTAGTGGCTAAGAAGAAGAGGAAGCAGAGCGGGCCCATGACTGCCGCGGGCCTCATAGCCTTCTACGAGGAGTATGAGGGTAAGATTAAGATCTCGCCGACCACGCTAGTCCTCATCGCCACCGCCTTCGCCGCCATAGTCGTGATCGCCCACATCTTCGGCTAATGCTAGCAGTCTCCGGAGAGTGAAGGCCACACCGCCCGTGAGAGCCTCCCAAACTATCCTAGCAAGGAGGCCCGGGTTCATAGAATGGGACAAGTCCCTGACACGCCCCTCCTCCAACGCCATCCTAGAGGCGAAGACGTGAGTACAGCCGCCGAGGCCCTCCCGGGTTATCCTCCTAGTGAAGCCCTCGCAGGAGCAGTAGTGGTGGTCCACTAGGATGTAGTCACCATGCTCCCCCAGGTACGCCATTATCAGGGGGGACCCCCAGAGGACCACGAAGCGTTTAGAGTAGGCCGCCGCCCTAATCCTCTCCGGGTCACCCGTGGGGGTCCCCCGGGCCAGCTCCCCCGCGTCATGGTAGGGGGCGCTCATACCTCACCACGTCCCACCCGCAGTCCCTTCTCCCCACTACGACGTAGTCCGTGTAGCCGTGGAATATCCCCGTCTCGACCACGCCCGGTATGCTGTGGAGCCACATGTCGACCTCCTGGGGGTCCCCCATGGGCCCCGTGGGAACATCCACTACTACCCCGCCCCAGTCCGAGACTACGGGGCCGTCCTTACCATTAGAGCTCCTGGGACCAGCTCCGGGATACCTCTCCCTTATTAGGCGGGTTGCCAGCGAGAGGGCGTCCCTCACAACCTCCACCGGGACGGGCCTCCTGGACCCGAGCTTCTCGACGAGCTTCTCCTCGGTGACTATGAAGATGTTAACCCTGCTAGCCGCCGCCAGAATCTTCTCCCCCAGGAGTGCGGCGCCCCTACCCTTTAGGAGCCGGCCCTCCGGGTCAACCTCGTCGGCCCCGTCGACGTATGCGTCTAGCCTGGAGACTGTGCTGGGGTGGACGGGC
>JALVJB010000163.1 GCA_027034115.1 Acidilobaceae archaeon
CTTGGCTATGGTTAAGTATGGTTGCCATAGTACCCCGTACCTGGCGTCGCCCGACTCTACTCTACCTAGTATCTCGTCCCCGCTTCTAGCGTACTTTCTAGGGAAGGGGAGGCCTTCAAGTTCGGCGCAGAACTCCATTGAGGACGCCATTGTTGTAACGTGGCCTTCCCCGGAGGGTCCCTCTATTATTCCTGCCCCGCCCCCGCTCCCGCCTGCTATGATGTATGAGAGGCCACCGCTTATCCTGTGTGTGAGGAGGTGTGATATGGCTGGCGCCATTCCTAGGTGTACTTTTCCTAGTGCGATGTCGAAGGCTAGTTGGAATGCTTCATCGTAGACTATTAGTTCCACATTACTAAAAATATTTTTTAATTTTTTAACAAATGGCAGTATGTATGGATATTCAGTGGCCCGTAAAATACCCACTCGGAGGAGGCGCTTGTATGTTTCGCTAGACGGCCTAACTATGAGGGTCCCTCCCCTCTTCTCAACGGTAACTACGCCCTCAGAAGCCAACCTTCTAACGGTCTTCCAAGCCCAACTCCTAGAGTAACCGCTAAGCCTTGCCAGCTCGCTCAGCGTAAGTGAGCCGTGATCTAGGAGCAGGCGTATCATCTCGATAGAGCTTTTACCCCTTCGCAACCCTGCCCCCCGGATTATCTTAGCGCCTAGGCTTATATATTAGGTTAGGAAACAATCATTTCCTAACCGGGTGGTTGCAGTGAAGGCAATAGCATTACTATACTTGGCACTGCTCATCCTCATGTACCTCCCATTAGCAATTCCCGGCTACTGGAAGGGATACCTCCTCTACTGTTACTGGACAACCATCGCTCTAGCCGCTCTCATAGCAGGATGGTTCATTGTCGGGAGGTGGAGTAGAAATGCATGAGAGACTAATAATAGGCCTATCAATTCTAACCCTATACCTACTCCTAGGCACGGCCCTAGCGTTAATTAGTAGGAAACGGCTAGCAGGAGATGTACAAGACTACTTCATAGCCAAGGGTAAGCTAGGCGGCTTCCTCTCAGCGATGACCTACGCGGCGACCACGTATAGCGGCTTCATGATTGTAGGCCTAGTGGGTTTCGCCTACTTCACTGGAACAGGGGCGCTAGGCTTCGAGCTAGCATACTACGTGGCAACAATCGGGCTACTCGCCCTATTCGCTAGAAGAGTCAGGAAGCAGGCAATGGAGAGAAAGTGGATTACGCCATCGCAAATGCTCGGCGACATATACGGTAGTAGAGCCCTCGCAGCGCTGGTAGCCCTCATCTACCTGGTAGCTCTCATACCCTACGCGTCGAGCCAGCTGAAAAGCATTGGAGAGTCATTCGCAGGCCTAGCGGGAGGCTACTATGAGTGGGGCGTACTCCTCGGCTTAATCATCATAATAGTATGGAGCTCTATCGCGGGAATCTGGAGCGTCGCCGTAACAGACGCGCTCCAAGGCCTCTGGATGATATTCTCAGCACTACTCCTGACGGGCTACGTACTCTACTTCTGGACCCAGACGGGACACAGCCTGGGATACGCCTGGAGGATACTAGACGAGAAGCACCTAGCCGGGCTAAGCCCCTTCTGGACCGTGGAGAGATTCCTAGCATTCACACTGCCATGGATATTCTTCGCCGTAACCAATCCACAAGTAGTGCAGAGACTCTACATGCCCAAGGATGAGAAGAGCCTGGCAGACATGGTTAAGTGGTTTGCAGTCTTCGGCCTAGCATACACGTTAATGGTAACACTCATAGGCCTCTACGCAAGAGCAGCGGTAGAGGCGGGCGCACTAGCAATATCCCCCGCCTCAAAAGACCAAGTGACGCCACAATTACTCAGCGTTATAGACCCATTGTCGGCCGCGATCATATTCACAAGCATAATAGCTGCAAGCGCGTCCACAGCGGACAGCATACTCCTCACACTGTCAAGCAGCGTAGCAGTAGACCTAGCGAGCGGCGACGATAGAAGAAGGCTAAGAATAGGAGTAGCCTCAATCACAATAGTCGCAGTAGTAATGGCGGCCATCGCCCTAGCCAGAGTAAGCTACATTGTCAAGCTAAGCGTACTCTCAAGCCTGATCCTTCTAAGCCTTGCACCCGCAACAATAGCGGGCTGGCTCGGAGTAACGAGGAGAAGCCCTCTATGGTCGGGGGCATCTATACTATCAGGCCCCGTAATAGTAGGAGTAGTAGCGTTCACTAAGGGGAGCCCCTTAAAGGCTTTCGGGGCAGTACACCTCCACATCCCCCTAGCGGGCTGGATACTAATCACTTCAACAATACTCCTACTACCAGCCATAAGGAGGAAGAGGGAAGCATAAAGGTGCTGAGGATAAGGATACCCCTCAAGGTAACAGCTAATCGCGTAAAAACAATCGCAGGACCCTACATACATCTCAAAGATAACGTATACTTACTCCTCTCACTCGTTTCAACAGGCTCCTCCGCCAGGTGGGAGCCCCACCTTCTAGTCGACAGAATGGGCCTGCTGGGCAAGGAGGGGATATCCATAGCCACGGGGCCAGTAGTACTCGTTGGCTATGAGGGTAATAGGAGGAGTCTGCTAGAGGAGTTGCAAGCGATTCTAGAAAGAGTCTACATTCCTCCATGGGGGTTCCCGCTAATACTAGTGTTCGAAGCCTCGCCTCCCAGTGACGAGGTAATGATGGCCTTACACGTGGCAGGGTTAGAAAAGGCTAGTAGGGCGTTACTCCTCTTGAAGGAGAGGTTGAATATCGAGGTCGTATAGGCCTGTATGTATGAATGATTGTTGTGTATTAATCTTACACAAGATGTTTTAACACTACTCCCCACCGGGAGAGGCGGGGTTTTAGCAGATTAGCCCGGAGTAGCATGTAATGTCGATGGGAGTAAT
>JALVJB010000164.1 GCA_027034115.1 Acidilobaceae archaeon
GGATCGGTCCTCCACAACACGTTCAGTGTATAGCCTATTCCCCCATCCAGATTATCCACCAGGATGTACCCGTTGTTTATGAGGAGCGAGTAGGCCCACCTGGTCGCCTCCCTCCACTCCCGGGCGACACGGGGGCTCGCGTCCCTCACCTCCGAGATACTCCTTGGGATGGGGACCAGTACTACCCCGGCGTTGAGGAGTTCCTCCTCGCTCCTCCGGGCCCCTGGCCTGGGGACCCCTTCGCGGGTCTCGACGCCGAAGGCGGCCACCGCCCCCAGCTCCTCGAGGACCCTTGGGCACGGCTTGGAGGAGCGCCTCTCGCCGACTACTCGCTCGCTCGTGAGCCACCATTCAGCCTTAACCCTGTCGGTTCCGAGGCCCTTGTTTATTGGGTCCGTTATCTCCCCGTAATAGTCCACGTAATACTCACGGGCTATGACTCCGAGCTTCGCTAAGTTGAACCGGGAGTTAAGGCTTTGCAAGGGGTCGAAGGTCCACTTTGCCAGGCTAAACCCGTACTCCCTCAGGACGTGCTCCCTCTGAGCCTCCTTGAGAGTGTAGCCCAGCCCCCGGTACTTCTCCCCCTCAACGACGCCCGTAGCGTGGCTGTAGAAGTAGTATGATGCTGGCCACCCATAGGAGACCCCGACGAGCCTGCCATCATAGAACAGGCCTAGGACTAGCCCGCCGTTATCGGCGAGAGCCCGTAGCAGGTGTGCGGGGGCGGCTTCCTTGTAGTCGTTCATCCTCCACGCCTTCTTCTGCACCTCCACGGCTTCCAGGAACTCTTCCGGCCTGGCTAGCTTTCTTACCACGATTTCCGGCACTCTAGGGACCCTCCGCCTCCTAGCGGTGTACGGGCTCGCCCAATAATACTAATAGAGGCTGCCGTAACCACCGTGAAGGGCGTTTGGATGGGGGTGTGCCTTAGGGATGGCGGCTCCAATGGATAATGAGGCTAAGATCAGGCTCGCTATGAGCATCCTCGCGGGTATTGTTAATGATACGGGGGTCCCCCGTAATATTAGGAGGGCTGCTGCTAACGCTCTCCAGTATCTCAGGGATGTTAAGCTCTCGCCCGCTGTGAGGGCTGCCAATGCCATAAGCGCTCTGGACGAGGTCAGCCAGGATCCCAATATGCCGTTCCATGCGAGGACTAGGATATGGCAGGTTATTAGCATCCTGGAGACTGTGAGGGACTAGCCGCAGGCCTAGTCGGCTTGGAGGCGGCCTGGGGGTCCCTCCGCCTCCTACTATGGGGTGGCTCGAGGCCTTGCTATACTCTGTTAGGGTTAGGGGGATATACGCCACCGCCCTTAGCGTGCTCCTCCACGAGAAGGGCTTCCTTATAGCTGATCCTAGCAGGGTTCTCGAGTCCCGCCTGAGTCTTCCCCCTGTGAGGCGTGCTCCAGAGGTGACTGTTAAGTCTTTAAGCGACGACTTGGATAGTGTCCTAGTCATAGGGTATCCCTGGGAGGCGGGGGAGCGAGTACACTCCACTCTAGCCGAGGCCATACCCTACACCGTAGCTAGGAAGGGGTTACTAGGCCTCTACACGGTAGTAGACGCTGTTTCCCTAGGCAACTGCGACGCTAGGACTGTGGACGGCGTGGTGGTGAGGCTCTCCTCCAACGAGTGCCCGCCGCCTGGAGAGGCACTGCGGGGCACGATAGTTAAAGAGGCCCTCGAGGCGGGGGCAAGGCCTGTGCTGAGCCCCTCAATACGGGTTGTCGGCCCGCACCTCATAGTCTCACACCCTGGGAGCGGGGTGAGCTTCAGCGAGCACATCCGGGGAGAAGAGGAGAGGGCCCGCCTCCTAGCAGCTATTATGGGGAAGGGGCTAGAGTCCTCCCACCACGTACATTTCCGGAGCGGGGCCAGGCTTGCCTCCGACTACGAGATAGCGGAGGAGGCGGAGAAGCTGGCTAGAGAGGCGGAGAAGCTCTGGTCTGAGGGTCCCTCCGGCGGGGAGGCTATAGTTAGGAGGGGGGAGTTCATCGGGATAGTGGGGTTCACCTCGGCCTCGAAACGGGTCCTAGACTCCTACAGGTCGAGGATTACTGAGACTATAGATAGGCACCACTCGCTCAAATCGACTGGGGAGCCAGCTTCTACCCTAGTCGACTGTGGAGAGGAGCAGTTGAGGAGCGGAGGGTCCCTCAGCGGGGCCGGTATCGAGTATTATCTCGCCAAGAGGAGGGAGGGCAGGAGCATACTTTTGCTCCATAAGAAGCCCGATGGGAGCACCGCGAGACTAGGCCCCTACAAGCTCTCAAGCGCTACGAGGCGAGAAGACAGGATAGTACTTGTGGCTGAGAAGACCCTGAAGAGTCATGGAATCCTCGACGGGCTAAACGTTGAGAAGAGGCCGGGGGACAGGGCTGTCTCCCGGATAGACACTGGGGAGTGGCATATTATACACGAGTACTATGATAGGAGTGGGAGGCTCCTAGGGGTCTACGGGAACATTAATAGTCCCCCCGAGATTGGAGACGGGATTGTGAAGTACTTCGACTTGTACATCGACGTCGTGAAGAGGCCCGGCGAGGCCCCGGAGATAATAGACAGGGACCAGCTAGACACCGCCCTAGAGCAGGGCATAGTATCGAAGGACCTCTACGAGAGGGCGCTCGAGGAGGCTGAAAGGCTTTCGAGGATACTAGCCAGCGCCTACCCTTAACAATACCTCGACGAGGTAGGACTCCTCGATGTTTCACGCATATAGCCTCTAACCATCCCCCACCTTCTACTGGGAGGAGAATGCTAACGCCATGCCCGAGGTGCGGCCGTGAAACCAGCGTGCTAGTCAGGGGGCTGTGCCCGGACTGCTTCGCCGAAGTCTACGGCCTCGCCGTGCTGCCACGTAGGGTTACGGTA
>JALVJB010000165.1 GCA_027034115.1 Acidilobaceae archaeon
ATGACAAGTGCCTCCTCTGCGATACTTGCATGAATATGTGCCCCTTCAAAGCCATATACCTCGACAAGAGCGGCGATAAGGTCAGGCTCCTATTCCGGCAGGATAGGTGCGTGGCCTGCGGAATATGCGAGAAAACCTGCCCGTACAACGCTTTAAAACTCGAGTATAAATACAAAAAAGAGAATACCGGTAAATGGGTGCCAGTAGCCGAGGACGAAGTAGCCAGATGCCGTAGATGCGGGAGGCCTATCGGGAGTAAGAAGCACCTAATGTTCCTAGAGAAGAAGCTAAGAGAATCGGGAGTAGATGAATGGGTGCTAGAACAATTATGGCTCTGCGAGAGGTGCAAGGTCCAAGCACTAATAGAGAGGCAACTTAAAAAGAATGCTAGCTAATCTTTAATTCTATTGAGCCGAGTACTTTCAGTATTTTTATCATTCTCGCCATCCCCTTCAATACCTCTGGATCCCGGAGCTCGGCCAATAGGCCTGTTAGACTCCTAGGTTCCTCGGCCTTTTCTACTACTGCCACCGCTTCAGTTAACTGGTCTAACAGGTTCTCGATCAGCTCTGATTTATCACTTATATTAATTAGAAATAGTTCTGTTAGCTTGTTTAGGAGAGCAGGATCTGTAATAGCCTCCAGGAAGTCCAATATGCCGCTAGCTTCCAGGTTTTTTATAATATTTATTAGTTTATCAATGCCTTGCTGGAATTCCTCGTTCTCTAGCTCGGCTAGGAGCCTCCCGAGAACATCCTTTTCCTCGACGCTCACTTAAGCCCACCCACGACTATTCGATAGGAGCATGGCAAATAACTGCTAGCACCTGGTGTTGCCTCTATGGAATACGCGTCTCAGTCTTATATATCCCCCTTCCACTATCTGTAAATTTAAATATTCCAGGTTTTATTTTTGCAGGCATCTCCCTAGGTTTTTAGCTATTGATACGAGGAAGCCTAGTCCCTTTTGCACATCGGGGTCCCTCAGGGCCGACATGAGGCCGAGCATCCCCTTAGGCTCGGCTTTCTTGGGGTCGCTCGAGGACATAGCTTCTAGTAGACAATGCATGCTCTGCTCTATGTTAAGCCTCATCCTGCTAACCTCTTTTTCGTCCAGCATTTCGAGGCTGCGCATCATTACTCCGACGATGCCTAGTAGGCGTATGAGGGCTACGTCTGCTTCCAAGTCCGAGACCTTTGATTCGGAATCCGCTAATAGCTCCTTCATCATTCCGAGGATCCCTGATTTTTTCAATTGTACTGCTACTTCTGCTAGTTCCTTCATAGCTTCAACTTCGATATCAGTCATTCTCATACTATTCTTCTCTCCGCTGGTACTGTTTACCATTGAACCATCCCTCCGAGCTACACTTTAATCCTGTCAAGCCATCCTTTATAGAATGCTCTCTTCAGCATCTTCGCTAGCGAGGACTCCATCACGCTATAACAGCCGGTCCTCTGGTACTTGTTCCCGTCGAATTTTATCTCGCATATCGCCGTGAAGCCCTTATTAGCTACGTGGGCCACGCATGCGATAGAAGTTATCCTGTAGATTTCTCCCACTCCTTCCTCTTGTGTAAGTATTATTGTCGCTGCCTTGTAGGCTGCGGCGCGTACGAAGGCTCCAGCCATTCCCAGGCCTATTGGCGGGAGGGCGTGCTCGCCTACAATGAACACGTCGTCGTAGTCTGGGTGTTTCAGGGTGCCAGGTGTTACCTTTGTGAACCGCTTATCCTCCGGGTGGACGAATGCCTCGCTCCTTAAAGGCTCGGGTAGCCTAGGAGGCGGGGTTTTGATTAGTATATCGAATTGCTCCTCGTAGTCCTTCGTAACCACTATCTTCTTATCGACGTCAACTGACTCTAAGCCCTTATGCGTCTTAACCTCCACGCCATATGCTGTCAGGTAGCGGTCCCAGATCTCCTTGATCTCCGGGCCGAACAATTCTGTTAGGTCTTCGCCCTTCCTCGAGACAGGGCTTAGCACTGTTATCTTTGGGTTATAGCCCCTAGCCCGTATCCTATACCCTAGTACTGAGGCGAACTCTAGAGGGTAGATGGGGCAGCGGAATGGTAGCTCTGGGACAAGGACGACTATCTTCTGATCCGTTAACCCCCTTATTACCCGGTTTAACTGTACCGCCGACTGGGGATCATAATTGTGGTAACCCACCCTGTCTAGACCTTCATAGGAATCCCACCCGTTACGCGAGCCCAGCGAGATAATTAGGTAATCGTAGCCTACCCGCCGCCCATCGCTTAGAACGACCTCCCTGTTGTCAAGGTCGAATCCGACTATATCGTTAATGATAACTTTTACTCCAAACGCCTCCAGCCCCCGAATAGGTGCCCGGGTCTCCTCTACGGGGAGCCCCTCCAATGCAACATCCATCCATAGGGGAGGCATGTAGTGCCACTCGTCCCTATTTATCAGGACGACTTCGAGATCGTCTATCTTATAGTTTTTAATCGCCTCGGCTAGTGTTAGAGCCGCGGTAACCCCGCCAGCTCCCCCTCCAGCTATAACTACACGTTTCACCATAGTAAACCCCTCAGAGCCCTTGGAAGGACCCGTATTCTACCCCTTACCCTCTAGGTAGTTTTAAAGGGTTCTATGACGGCTAGGAGGGAAACACCCGTCTACACAGCAGCAAGTTACTAGTTATCGTTATCGAGTAGACCCTCCTTGGCCCGCCAAGTAGTCCCCAATGCGCCGTATACCCTCGGCGATTCTTTCAACTGTTTCGCTAACGAAGCTTACTCGGAGAGAGGTGGTATAGCGCTTGCTGAAGTAGACTCCGGGGACTACTGCCACACTCTTCACGCGTAGCAGGTGTCTAGCCAGCTCCTCTGAGTCCAGGTTTGGGTACAC
>JALVJB010000166.1 GCA_027034115.1 Acidilobaceae archaeon
GTATATCCATAATCCTCTTGTAGATCTCCCTCTCCTCTTCGGAGAGGGGTATCTCGTCTACGAAGTAAAGGATGCTCCCATCACTCTTCCTCTCGAGAATTAAGGCTCGAGCCCATGGATCATAGAGGGGGTAGTTGTCTAGGATCCTGTACTCGGCCCTTAGGCCGAGAATCCTCTCATATAGCCTCCGCTCCTCCCTAGCCTTAACCTGCTCCTCTGTTAGCATTGCTTGGGCCTGCTCTTCCTCCTTCTTCTTCCTCTTCCTTAACCGGAATCTCGGCAAAACCGAGCCCTCCACCGGAGTCCAAGTGAGGGATACTTGTGGGATTGTATTAAGGTTACTGCCACCGTACCGAACAATGCCGAAGTCGGAGTTAAATAACCAGACACAATAGCCGTCTTAACAACGGTGTTGCGGTTGGCTCCGGCCTCCTGGCGGATAAGGCGTTTTGGGACAATACTAATTATCGCAGTACTGCTACTTCCAGCCGTGACGCTTCCCTCGGAGGCGTTCATTACTAATAGTGGATTTACCGTTAAGACGTTCCCAACCAATGTGGCTACAATGTTAAATGAAACGATCATAGGTCCTAAGGATATTCTGGTATATAGGCTAATCCCCGGTAAGAACCAGGTCGCAGTAGCGGGGACCGGCTACGTAGCCCTCGTGGACCTGAGCAAGAACCCGCCCATAGTCTTGTGGGCCTGGAGCATTATTGGAAGAGCGACCAGCCTCATTACTGATAACTCCAAGCTACCGGAGTGGGTCGTGGTAGGAACCGACAGCGGCGAAGTCCTCGCTGTCAACGTGAAGAACCCTGACTTCCGAGTATCATACTTCACAGCCAGCAGAGCCCCGGTTGAGAGGATAGGAGTCGGGAGCGTTGACGGGAAGACCAGCCTCTTCGTCATGGACTCTGAGGGTTACCTGTACATCTACAAGTTACCGCAGCCCGGGTGGATGGAGATAGGCCCCCTCTCCCTCGACGCACCCTACGGGTCCATACCAGGATACACTATAGGTAACGCAAGCTTCAGGGAAGTCTACCATAATGATGCAACCTGGAGCCTCGACGCAGAGAGGATAGCTGCCTCTGTTAAAACCATAGACTCGGGAAAGCTAGCTAACGTGATTAGCTATGTTTACCTACGCTTCGATAATGGAAGCTCCATACCTGCCATACCCTACGGGCCGGAACCAGCGGGTAACAACAGCAACTTGACAATACAGGCAACAATCTACTATGCGACAATCTACTACCCCTACAACTCCATAGCAAGACTGGAGAAGGCATCGAACGCAACCATAAACATCACGGGCGTCCTACCAGCAAAGCAGGCGGTAGCAGTATTCTACCTAGTAGAGTGGAGGAACAAGATAACCCTGGAACTAGTAAACTCCACCTGCTACGCTGGCATGACAGGCTACTTCGAGCCTAGGCCCGGGCAGACGTACATAGCGGGTAAAGTCTACGCGGTCAAGAAGGGCAGTAGCCTCGAAGACTGTATCCACTCACTTGGCTTAAAACTCGTGGGAAACCAGACCTACAGCCCGGTACTCGCGGTCCGAGCATCAACACTGCCCAAGAAGAGCCCCCAGTTCGGGAGCACCGGTGACGCCTGGATCATACCCTACCCCTACCCGCAGAACCTTAGGCCCCCATCAGAGGCTAGGCAGTGGAAGTACTTCGCCTTCGACCACCAGCCCGCCGGCTGGCCCTCGAAGGCTAATGGAATGATAGTCGCTGGAGTAGACAGGTACCTCTACATCTACATAGTCGACTCGAACCTCTACCCCCAAGAGATAGGTACGAGTAACAGGTTCCTAGAGATAGTCGACCTCGGCAGCCCCATGACGAGTATAGCTGTTGCGCCGGACGGCTCCTCCATATTCGTTGGAAACGCTAAGGGGAGGCTCCTCTGGCTCAAATGGGATAAGGATAGCATGAAGTACGTCTCCTGGGCCGCCCTCCAAGTCGACGTGACACCCGTCACGAGCGTTTCATACCTCCGCGAGGGATACGTGCTCGCCACCACCGCTCAGGGGATAATCCAGCTCGCAAAGGTGGCCTCCAACGAGCTAGTACCCATGTGGAGGGGGCCATACGGTTATAGCGGCATCGAGACGAGTATCTCCCAGCTAACAGCCCAGGGCATCTCCACGAGCCTAATAGTGGCTGGCAGTAGGATTGGCCACCACGCAACCTTCTACCTGCTCAAAGGCACTCCCGACATCGTCAGGGTCGTGGTGAATGTCAAGATAACCAGGATAAGCGCTGGAGGAGGCCAAGTAACCCTGCCCACAGGTACTAGGCTCGAAGTGTACTCGGTAGCCAAGAAGCTAGTGGCTACCCTTGAATCCGATAACGGCACCTTCAAGATATTCCTACCAAGCGGTAACTACATACTCCGTGTCTACGTGCCGGGACTAGGCTATGTAACCAAGACCGCTAAGATCACGTTCCCAGAGTACAAGACGACGATAAACCTTAGGATAAGAAGCGTGACCGTGAGCGTATACATACCACAGCCCGGGAAGAACGAGACATACCCGAAGAACGTGAAGCCAGGCCCCGTGGAGGGAGCACTAGTAAAGGCCATACCCTTGAAGATTAACCCGCAGGTAGGCTATAACATGACCGTCCTCAACGTCTCAGCAGTAACAGGCAAGGATGGAGTAGCCGTGTTAAACCTCTGGGATGGAGTCAGCTACAAGGTAATAGTGAAAGCGCCCGGCCTAAAGAACTACACAACGACGATACCAGACTTCGGCCTAGTCAGCCTCAAAGTCCCCCTGAAACCGGTGGTTCAGAAGAAGAAGCAGAAGCAAGTAGTCCAATACTACCAGGT
>JALVJB010000167.1 GCA_027034115.1 Acidilobaceae archaeon
GATACCCTCGCCTTCAGCTTAAGGTCCTCGGCTACTGGTAGCTGTACCTCGTTGAACCCCGTGGCTGGGAGGCCCGCGGCTGCTTCCCCCACAGCTTTGTTAACCAGGGCTATGCCGTGGGCTAGGCCTGGCTCCGGCATGCGCACACCGGCTATGAACTCTACGAGGGCTAGCGTTGACTCCTCCATCCAAGGGGAGGGGCTGAGGTCTACTCCACCCGGGGATAACCCCGTCTCATCGGCGGCTATGCGGATTGCATCTACCGCTAGTTTCCCGGCCGCGCGTATAGCCTCTACCAGGCCCTTGTAGCCCCCGCCCCTGTAGGCGTTGAGGAGGTACTTGGGGTAGAGTAGCCCAGCGGTGACTACGCCATGCCTTGGAGTCGTCGCGAGAGGGAAGTACGGGGTTTCCAGCCTCTCTCCTAGAGTGTTCACGCCGAAGTGTGTGGCAAGGCTTGGCTCCCTGTCCGCGACCTCGTGGATTACCTCGCTAACCCTTCTAGCCTCCTCCCAGCTCCTCTCCTGGAGGAGGATGCTGAAGAATAACTCGTTCTCCGCTAGGTCACCTGCGACTTCTCCACTCACTCTCCCTAGGGTTAGGCCTCCAAGGGATACTAGCACATCGCTATAGGGAGCGGAGCCTAGTATCTCGTCTATCGAGTCCTCGCAATGGTCAAGTACGAGCCTCTTGCTCCATACACTAGCCCCTGTCTCCGAGGCTATCCGGTCTCCCGCCTCTCCCAGGCTGCTCGTATACTCGTAGATCGCGTCTACCGGGTCTTCGAGGCTCCTGCAGTCTAGGTGGGCTGTTATCATGCGTATCTGGTAGTCTATCGTCATTCTCCTAGCGCACCTCTCTGATTTATGCCTGGCTTTGAGGGTCCCTCCAGGGCTACTCGCCTCCCCACCTGTTGGCTAGGAGGCGCTGGAAGTCTTCGACCCTCCCGGTTAGCTCTATGATGAATATCTCAGCTAGGGGGTCGACTTCGGCCTCTATCACGTGGCCCCCGTAGATCTTATCGGGCGCTGCCGCGGTTACTGCGTGGATGTGCGTGTAGTAAGTGTTGTCGGGGCCCAGCACGCTGTTACCGGATAGGCTTAGTAGCTCGAGGGTTCTACCGGGCTCCGGCTCTATGTCGGTTGAGTAGTACTTCTTCTCCTCGGGGCTGAACACGGCGAGCCTGGCCCATTTCAACCCGCCGATTCCCTGGATCATTGCGAAGCCTATCCCCTGCTTCCTCAGCTCCTCGTCTATTGCTTGGGGGAGCCTCGCACCGGACTCTAGTCTTAGGAAGATTATCCTGCCTGGAGCGGATAGCGCTTTGCCCTGCACCATTCCCACTCTCACCCTAGGAGTACGTCGTGTGGGCTAACCTCTCTTGAGCCTATCGGTGTAATCCTCGCCAGCCGCCCTTTGGCCCACGCCTCCTCTATGCTCGAGGCGCCGGCATAGCCTAGGGCCGCTTGGAGGCCCGTAGCCATCTCCATAATCTTGACCAGAGCGCTCCCCGTGTAGGGTACTAGGCCCTCCACGCCTTCCTCGATCGCCTTGCTGGGCTTCGAGTACCTGTCTAGAGCGTACCTCCTCTCCCTTGCACCCCTACTACCCATTCCTCTATACACCTTGTACACCCTGCCTCCAACCCTCACCTTAGCCCCGGGCGCCTCCTCGGATCCCGCCAGGAACCTTCCAACCATGACGCTGCTAGCCCCGGCTATGATGGCCTTAGCAGCGTCTCCCGGCGTTCTTATTCCCCCGTCAGCTATCACGGGGATCTTCCCGTGGAGGCCCAGCTCTCTCAGGGCCTCGACAACGTTTAGGACTGCCTGTAGTGTTGGCACTGCCGCTCCGGCTACTTCTCCGGTACTGCAGATGCTCCCACTGGATATTCCCACCCTGAGGCCTGCAATGCCTTCTACCCTCGATAATAGGTCTAGGGCGGCCTCCCGGGTTCCAATATTCCCTGCTACTAGATCGATGCTTATCTTAGAGGAGAGTTGTTTGAGGGCCGTGATGGCGTTTTCATTGTGCAAGTGTGCTACATCTACTACGAGTAGGTCTGCCCCGGCTTTTTCCAGCCGCACCGCTCTCTCGTGGTCGAAGGGGCTTACGGCGGCTCCGACCATCAGCCTCCCCAGCTCATCGGTGACGGGGGCTGGGTTGACGCTGGAGAGCAGCGTTACTAGAGCGTTGGCCTTCCCCGCCCAGTAGTCGGGGTCAGCGCCTAGCGCCAGGTATACTCCGACTGGTGCTCCACCGTGGAATACAATGGCAGCCTGGGAGCCTAGTTCCTCGAGGCGGAGTATGAGGTCTTCGAGGGCCTCTGGGGAGTCTACGCGGGGTAGCTCGGCCCAGAGGCTGGGATTGGCCTTCTTAACCCTCCAAACCTCCTCGACCTGCTCGTCGATCGACATGTTCCTGTGTATCACGCCTAGAGCTCCGAAGCGGGCTAGGATTATGGCCATACGGTGCTCTGTCACAGTGTCCATGGGGCTGGAGAGCATTGGTATTGGTAGTATGACTCGCTTCGACGCCTTACCCGTTATGTCTACATTACCCGGCTCGACCTTAGAGTAGCCTGGAACTATGACTACATCGTTGAATGTTAGGTATTCCCCGGTAATCTTACCCATGAGTCTTCACTGGTTCCACGAGGATAAAGAAGGGGAGGATAATTAGTCGTTGGCTCCCCCCACGACCAGTCTTCCTTAGGCTGGCTCTACCCTGAAGGTTCTGCCTATTCTTACAACCTTGTCGGGGAATACACGTATACCTTTCTCCGTTATCTCGAATGGGTGCCTCCTCATGCTGTGCTTGGTGCCCCTCATCTTCCA
>JALVJB010000168.1 GCA_027034115.1 Acidilobaceae archaeon
ATGTTAACGTACACGCTCGAGGGACCCCCACCCTCCTCCTCTCCAGTATGGCTGAGCGAGACAAGCCTCTCCCCGCCCGGAGCCTCTAGGCCCACCCTATAGTAGCCCTGCACGTCCACCGCCACCACTCTAGCCTTCCCCGCCATCAGGGGAGGGAGGATGCCGGGCTCCTCCCCATAGACGGGGGATACAAGTACCGCCTCGTAGTAGCCCTCAGCAAGGCTTAGCACCGCGCCAGCATCTATTACTCGAGGGACCCCCACCTGGCTCACCCTTCTAGAGGAGCCCTCATACTCTAGGCGGAAGACGAATCCCGGGCCATCAACATGGTACCCGAGTCTCTCCACTCCAAGGCTCCTCTCGACACGGGCAGACTCCAGCGTTGCATAACCCACTGGGCCAACGGCTTCGGCTCGCCAACCTAAGGCTCCTATGGTAGCTCCAGCGTAGAGGCCCGGCCCTCCAGCCCTACACTCACCATCAATAAAGTCGAGAGTTGGGGGCGAAACGACTAGTATCCTCCCACCCACTACCCTCTACACCTCGAGCTAGGCGGCCGGGGGCTACATGAGAGGCTGGCAACTATTGAAGCAGGCCCTAGACCATGGTAGCAGGGGAGGGGAGGATATATGCGCAGGCATCCCTGCGTGTAAGGGAGCCTACATAGTGATCCTAAGGTTGAGGGACCCCCTAAGGATCAGAGTAGGGATCCTAGGAGTAATCGAGTTCGACGAGGGGCACTACGCCTACGTTGGCAGTGCTAGGGGGCCTGGAGGAGTGAGGGCCCGGCTCTGCAGGCACATCCGCGGGGCGGGGACAAAGAGGTGGCACATAGACTACCTACGGGAGCACGCAGAGGTGGCCTACTACCTCTACACGTGCGGGGGACCCTCGGAGAGAGTAATCGCTGAAAGGTGTCATAGACTCTTAGCCCCTGGCCCCAAGGGGTTCGGGTCAAGCGATGACCCCGCTAATCCGACACACCTATTCTCCTGCCCAGCTAACCTCGAGGAATGCCTCAGGAGGACGAGAAAATGCATAGCGTAGCCAGCGGACCGTCCGCACGTGTCTAGCGCCCGAGTACTCCCCGCAGGGTTTCCTCCAGCCTCCGATGACCATAGAACAGGTCATAGTTAACCCAGACCAAGTCTAGGCCTCCGCCGTCTACTGCCTCTATCAGGAGGCGTTTATGCTTCGAAGGGAGATAAGCCACAATCCTACGCCCCCTTAACCGGTCTAGAGCCTTCCCCAGTAGCCCCGTGATTATACTACGATGCTCCTCGTGGCCTAAGACTGCGTCGGGAGGGAGATCGTAGCAGCAAGCCGGGTATTCTGTCGCCCTCTCATAGGGGACTAGGAGGAGGAGGTCGGAGAGGTATAGCCACTCGACATCCTTGGGAGCCCCCATGTAGCCGGGTCCTCGAGGATCCCAGAGGCCCAGCCTTCGTAGAACCCCCCGAATCTTAGCTGATTGCGGGCTCTTAGGATAAGGCTTCCGGTTACTGCAGGGCGTGAGGAGGATAACCCTTCCTCCCGGCTCGTACTCGCCGAGGACCCACTTGTGCCACTTCCTGACTGCGGGGTGCTCAAGGGCTTGATACCCTCTTAGAGCCGGGTCTATGGTTCCCATAGCTTTCCATACTCCGTTTCCTAACTTTATCTTTGAGATGCCTACCCTACCGTCACCGTTGCCCCGACCCATACTGGATCCTGCACCCTCCACTATCACATACCCTCTGAGGCACTATTTGACGGGATAGCCACCAGCTACTGGCGGGAACACGTCTATTGCGTCACCGTCTCTCAGCGTTGCCCTTAGCCCTCCGACGAACTCTACGTCGCGGCCATTTACTAGGACCTTGTACATGGGTCGTATTCCCCCGTCGTTAAGCACTATTTTGGAGAGTCCAACGGCTTCTAGAGCGTCGCTTACGGTCGCATCATCGTTGAGCGTAACAGTCTGCACCCGCCAGCCCACTTCTCCAATAAGGGTAGCATAGACTCTCAGGGTAACCCTGATCAAGGCTTGTAGACACCGTATTAAACGCGTAGTCTTGCTTGCACGGGTTAAGCTTATCCTCCTTATAGATATTACTATTCTCCATAGGGTGCTGGTTATGGTTAAGGCAGTTGTTATTGGCAGGCACCGTATGCTCTCTAAACAGCTTGAGGATCTCCGCCGATTAGGGGTTGACGGCTTCATCCAGGTCCCAATTATCGAAGAGGAAAGCATCGCGGATAGTGTGGAAGAGTGGGCTAGGCAGGGCGCCAGATACATTATAGTCCAAGCGCTACCCGTAAACCTCCTCCACAAGCTGTACCTTGAGGCTTCAAGACAGGGGCTAGACGTACTGATAGCCCGAATGGATTCCATAGCTCTTGTGAAAAGCGAGGAGGAGGCCGAGAACCTGGTGAAGGAGAACCCGGGCGCGAGAACATTCCTTCGAGCAAAGAGTGGCGAGGCGATAAGGGTTGTAGAGTTCAGGGGATGGGAGAAGATAAAACAGCTACACTTAGAATTAGAGCCTATGACCGGTTAAAGGGTTCCCTCGCCGCCCGAGAGCAGCCTCAAGGCCTCTAGCAGTGCTTGGCCCGCGCTCGTTAGGCCTCCCTTCTTGCCAAGGTACTTAGCCGATCTCGCCAGGACTATCGCGTCCTTCACGGTGCCTAGTGTTAGGCCGGTCCTGTTAACTATCTCCGCCAGATCCTCCGTCCTCAGCTCGTGTACCGCTTTGAGGACTCTTATCAGGGCCGGGTAGACCGGGGTCGCTATGCCTTCTGGTACTCCTAGTAGTGCCAGCTTTACCAGCCTCCCCGCCTCCGTCAG